>JADZBN010000054.1 GCA_020852075.1 Bacteroidia bacterium | reverse complement strand
TGGGCAGATCCGAATGCAACAGTCATTCTACCGAGCATGGGATGCTGTTGGAGTTCAGAATCCTCGGTTGCAATACACTGAATGGCTTCCTTCCTGCTCTCAAGTTCCTTCATCAGTTCCTCCTTTGAATCAAATATTCGCCTGTGCAGCACCGAAACGGGTGAGGCAATGGAATCATCATCTTTTAATATCAAAAATCCATTCTGGAGGAATGGGATGTTTTTCATGAGAAATAACGCATTATGATAGTCGTAATTATTCATGTACTTGTTGTGATGCATGACCTCCTGTTGGCTAAGGAATGCCCTGAATAAACGATCTGTAATGTCTTTCCCATAGCAATAGAGAGAGGAAACATTTCTACAACCCAGTCCGAAATAAGAAAATACATCGTCTCCCAGTGCTGCCAATTGTACATCACTCTCCTCCCCCGACAGCACTGCAATTCCATTGCGGTTTTTCCTGATTATATGAGGAAATTTTGAAAAATAATATTCAAAATACCTTGACGAATTATTGCTGCCAGTGGCAATAATGGCATCTGAATCTTTCAGTGTATTTACAAATTGTATCCTTTCTTCCAACGCGGGGTGCATACGGCAGAGTTCCCTGGAAATATACGGGAGCAACAAGGAATCATCGGAGGCATTTTTTCCGGAATACCGGTGCCCACTGGTAAGTACAGATAAAAAATCATGAAAGCCTGCCAGCGGAATGTTACCGGCATTTACAACACCGATCTTCCTGAGTACCTGATTTCCTGAAAATGAACCTTCATAGGGCTTAAGCCATTCACGAAGATTGTCAGGTGTTAATAAAACGGACCAGGCATTCAGCGCCCGGGCTACATTTTCCCTTGTAAACCAACGGTTTTGCCCATAAACAGACTGTATGAATTGCTCCCATTTTTCATCCCGGTCGGTTGGTCTGGGATGCAGGGAACAGTTGTCTGCCCATATACTCAGCCGCTTTCCAAGTTCTGAGAATACTTCTATGAGGAACTCCGGTGCGGCCATTTATCGGGAATCGGTGGCAGCTATATCAAAAATCCATCCGGGCTGAAGCTTTGAATTCACTTTTTTCTGGTTATTTTTGCGGATTAATAACCAAAAGTAAAAAGGAATTAGTTATGGCCATAATGATAACAGAAGAATGCATCAACTGTGGTGCATGTGAACCGGAATGCCCGAATAATGCCATTTATGAAGGCGGTGCGGAATGGAGGTTTTCTGACGGTACATCCATAAAAGGAATGTACAAGAAAATGGACGGTACTGAGGTTGAAGCGGATGCTGCTCAGCCGCCTAAAATGATGGACATTTACTATATTGTTACAGATAAGTGTACGGAATGTGTAGGGTTTCATGATGAACCTCAGTGTGCTTCTGTTTGCCCCGTTGATTGTTGTGTAGATGATCCAGACTTCCGTGAGACCAAAGAAGAACTTCTTGCTAAGAAAGAAAAAATGCACCCGTAATCGAAACGTGGATATAGAATAATTATATACCGCAATACGTTTACGTGTCGCGGTTTTTTATTGCCGTAATTTTATGAAGAAATTCCCATTCCGTTTCCTCCTTCTTACTGTTGTGTTCCCTGCAATCTATTTTCAAACTGCCAGCTCCCAGGAACCTTCAGGCAGAAAACCCCTGTTGGATTCACTGATTCATTGCATTCAGCGTGGACCGGATGATAGCAGCAGATCAAACGCAAACAGGATTTTTGCCTCCATCCTGAAAGACAGCATTGACCGTGCCTCTTTCTTTACTGACACAGGAGGATACTTCAAAAATGTGTCTGTTCAAATTTCAACCGACCATCTCGTTGCTGTATATACATGGTCCTATCCATCGTATAATGGTGACCGGTATTACTATTTTGGATGGATCCAACACAGGTATCCGGATACTGATTCCATAACAACCTACCAACTCAACGACTCCACTGAAACCATTTCCAGGCCCTCGTCAGTACGACTTAACCCCGGAACCTGGCTGGGGGCTGTGTACTATGAATTGATTCCGGTACGCATGAAAAAGATGAAATATTATACACTGATCGGATGGAAAGGGAAAAATCAATTCACGACTCAAAAAATTGTTGACGTGCTTTATTTTGATCGCAATGGAGCCCACTTTGGATTACCGGTTTTTAAAACCGGATCTGTTTATAAATCCAGGCTTATTTATTCCTTTAACTCAATGGCAACCATGACAATTCATTATGATCCGTCACGAAAACGCATGTTGCTGGATCATCTTTCACAGGTTTCGGGGAGCAATGAAGACCCCAAGGCCTCTGCTTCCGGACCCGATGGTTCCTATGACCAGTTACGATTGAGAAAAGGGAAATGGTATCTCTCCCGTGATATTGATGCGCGAAATGAAAAAATGCTGCCTGCGGATCTTCCTGAACCTCCTGTTATCGGGAACAGTCCTGAATGATTCCTGTCTAATTCGTATTTTCGCGTTCTGGTTGAAGAAATTATGGAATTCAAGAAACTTTTTATTCCGGGGCCAACTCAGGTTCATCCTGAGGTTCTGGCAAAAATGTCCACCCCTCCCATAGGACACCGGACGCCTAATGCAACACTGCTCCAGAGAAACATTACCACTAAACTTCAGCAACTGATGTTTACGGGGAATAAAATGGTATTGAGCACTTCCTCCGGAACAGGATTAATGGAAGGCGCCATCCGGTGTGCCACAGTTAATAAAGCAATTGTATTTTCTGCCGGTGCATTTGGCAAAAGATGGTGGGAACTGGCCAAGCTCAATGGTATTGATGCGGACCTTCATGAAGAGGAAGCCGGACAGCCTACCTTACCTGAAACAGTGAAAAAATACCTTGACAGCGGGAAATATGACACTGTTGCAATTACCCATAGTGAGACGAGTACCGGAATCATGAATCCGATTGAGGCAATAGCAGGTGTAATAGCCCACTATCCGGATGTTGTCTGGTTGGTGGATGCAGTTAGTTCACTTGGCGGAATAAAGATTGAGGTTGACCGGCTGGGTATTGATGTTTGTATTTCTTCATCCCAAAAGGCACTCGCCCTGCCCCCCGGATTTTCTATGGCATCTGTTTCTGTAAAAGCAGAAGACCGATTCCAGAAAATTGGAAGCAGGGGATTTTACCTGGATTTCGGGACTCTCCTCAGATATATTGATAAAATGGATCACCAGTACAGTTGTACTCCTTCCCTTCCTCACATGTTTGCCATGGATTTTCAGCTCGACAGAATCCTGGAAGAAGGTCTGGAAAAGAGATTCATCAGGCATATAGAAATGGCCGAATATATGATTCACTGGGCAAACTCAAATTATGCAGTATTCTGCAGGCCGGGATTTGAATCCCTTACTGTAACATGTGTTAAAAATACGAGAAACACAAACATTAAAGCCCTCAATGATTTTCTTGCCAAAAAGAACATGGTACTTTCCAATGGATATGGTGTGCTGAAAGATCAGACTTTCCGGATCGGACATATGGGAGAACTTACTATTGAGGATATGGTGATTCTTACGGATGCCATTGACGAATTTAATTCCTGAAAAAAATTTCAATAGAATGGCTGTATTAAAACCCTTCAAAGGGATTCGTCCAAAAAAGGATATTGCTCAAAAGGTCGCATCTAAACCTTATGATGTTTTGAATGAAAAGGAAGCCAGGGAGGAGGCTGAGGGAAACCCATTCTCTTTCTATCATGTGATAAAGCCGGAAATTGACTTCCCTGATTCCATTGATCATTATGCTCCAGAAATATATTCGAAAGGAATAGAAAACTTTTCCCGGATGATGGAACAGGGTATTTTTTTTCAGGATACCAAGCCCTGTCTTTATGTATATGCCCAGACCATGATGGGGCGAACCCAATACGGTCTGGTTGGCTGTGCTTCAATTGATGATTATTTTAACAACATTATCAGGAAGCACGAACTTACCCGGCCTGACAAGGAAAACGACCGGAAACGCCACGTGCGGGTCAGTATGTTGAATTATGAACCGGTATTTTTTTCCTATCATCCCGTTGAGGCGATTGACAGGATTGTTGAGGAGGTGGTTGCGGAAAGCCCGGAATACAATTTTGTCACCGATGACGGCATCGGCCATATATTCTGGGTAATACGTGATGAAAAAAGAATCAATGAACTTACAGGCTTATTTGCGGAAGTTCCGGCAACTTATGTTGCAGACGGACATCATCGTACGGCAGCGGCAGCGCTTGTGGGACTGGAATTAAGGAAAGAGAACCCCAACCATACCGGTAAGGAAGAATATAATTATTTCCTTTCGGTTCATTTTCCGGACAATCAACTGCACATCATGGATTATAACCGGGTGGTAAAGGATCTGAATGGCATGGACAGAGACACCTTTCTGTCCGCTATTGCAACTTCGTTTGAGATCACAGCTTTAGGTACAACAGCTCATAAACCAGCCCGGCTCCATGAATTTGGAATGTACCTGGAAGGTAAGTGGTACCGTCTCCGGTCAAAACCCGGTACGTTTGAAGATCATGATCCCATTGGAGTTTTGGATGTAACAATATTATCAAGGCAAATCCTGGAACCTTTATTGGGAATAAGGGACCTACGCACCGACAAAAGGATAGATTTTGTCGGAGGCTTACGCGGATTGAAAGAACTTGAAAATAGGGTCAATTCCGGAGAAATGAAAATTGCTTTTTCCCTTTTTCCTGTTACCATGAAGCAACTTACAGATATCGCTGATTCCGGTAAAATTATGCCTCCTAAAACCACATGGTTTGAACCTAAACTACGCAGCGGGCTGGTGCTTCACTCACTCCGCGACTGATACATTATGAAAAACATTCTAAAGGATCCTGATTTTGCCGAAATCTCCCAGAGGATCCGAAGTCTTCATCCGGATCTGCCTTCACATTGGGGGAAAATGACCTGCAGCCAAATGGTGTGTCACGTTACGGATCCAATCCGTGAGTCAATAGGTGTACGGACAACGCCGCCTCATTCAAACTTTCTTACAAAGTCGGTTATTAAATGGGTGGTTTTGTACGGCCCGGTTTGGTCCAAAGGCAAACTTGCAACTTCAGATTCATACAACCAGGAAAAAAATGGAACACCACCTTCCGGTTTTGAAAACGACAGGGATGTATTATTAAAACTGTTAAGCAATTTCAGGTCTGCCAACCGGTATTTTCCACACCCTGTTTTTGGCACTCTCAGCAGGAATGAATGGGGGCGGCTTATGTTCCGCCATCTCGACCATCATTTAGGTCAATTCGGACAATAACTTCATTCAGCACCGGCTTACTTCTTCTTAAAAACTTCATCAGGAATTCCTTTGTTGATTTCATAATTACTAAAAGAAATAAAGATTCTCCCTTTGGATACCTTATTGCCTGAATCTTCAGAGGCCGGGTTGTAGTTATTAATATCGGCAGCTATTACCTTTGGGATTTTAAATTTTTTTGTATCAATTGTAAACTGCATATAGTCAGGCAGGGCAAATTTTTGGTAATTGCCATACGAATACTCCGCATGTACCGTCCCGTTTGAACGTGTTGTTATTTCTGATACCAGGATGAGGCTGTCCGGAGAATCTACCCAGAATTTACCAAGAATGATTTCGGAAGAAGGGTTAGCAGGAATAACAGAAACCAGATCAGCTTGTTTTCCGGAAACTGTTGTTTTCCCCATAAAAACAGCCGTGTAATTGGTGCTGTCGGAAAGAAATGTAAACATCTGATCAAATCCCTGCCTGGGTAGTACTGCGATCCCTTTTGATCGGATCCTGACATGATCAGGCTGACGAAAATATATTTCAGCGCTGACAGGAAGCATATTAATGAATGGAATCCGCGTTTTGATTACCATTTTTGCTTTATACTCTTTAACTACTGAAAACTTTTTTACCACAGCACCCAACATCTCATTCGCATCCTGACACATTGCCGGATTCCCATGAATAACATGAAATAGGATGAGTAGCATATATTTTCTGAAATGATTCATCAGACAAGAATATCCTTTTTATTGAAATAGATCCAGGCTGCGAGCAGGAACATAACAATGTGACCCATCAGAACCATAATGGACAAAAAGATCTGACCCAGCGGCAAGGGGTCTTCAAAAAGATTCCGCCAGACCAGCATATGTGTCGTGAATAAAAATGGTTTTACATGATCAAAAACAGGCACCTCCAATGTACCAATTATAGTAAACAGAATGATTATCCCCATTGTTGAAACAATCGGTCCTATACTGTTGTCGGCAAAACAGGACAATAGCAGTGAAAGTGAAGCCACCAGAAGCAAAGCAAGGAAAGCAAGTGACAGAGCCGTAAGGAACCTCCAGACAACATCACCATCCTGAAGAATAATCACTTCATCAGTTTTAAGAACAATCAGATCGCCATTTCCAAATATCAGCAGACTAAGGAATAATGCCAGAATACCCAGCCAGATCAGCATCAATAAGGTGTATATGGAACCTGATAAAAATTTGGCAAAAAGTACAGTCCCTCTTGTAACGGGTTTGGTTAACACGAGCCGCAGGGTTCCCAGGGCCGCCTCCCCGGATATCAGGTCACCTGTGACCAGTGCGATTAAAAGTGGTATCTGGATAATCAACGTCTGAAGAATCATAAAACAAACCAGGTTCCCATTTAAGATTTTACCTGAAAACAAAAAATTCTGCTCTATGCTGCTGGAAATAAAATCAATATAAGATTGTCCATCCACATACATGGCAAACTGAATGATAATGACAATCAGTGTAACAACTGCAAATCCGATATAACTCCTGGGTTTCCGGGAAATTTTAATCAGTTCAAGCCAGGTCAGTTTCAACAACATACTTTTCAGTTATCCCTGACTAGTTTCAGAAAATAATCTTCCAGCTTTCTTTTTGAATCAATACCTGTTATTTCCAGGCCTTTTTCAACCAGAAAGGAATTTATCCGGGGGATCTCACGCATGCTGAGTTTTAATACCATTTCCGTGTCAGAATATGAAATCAGATGCTGTTTTATTTCAGGATTATCAAGAAAACTTTTAAAAGCAGAGGCTGGAGAACACCGGAATGTTACCACCATTTCATCCGTGCTGAGCAAATCGGATATCCTTCCTTCGGCAACCAATTTTCCCTTATTGATAATTACCATGCTGTTTGCAACCAATTCAATCTCTGAAAGAATATGAGAAGATATCAATATGGTTTTCGCTTTTTCATCCCTGAGGTTTTTCAACAGATTTCTAATATTGATAATTCCTTCAGGATCCAGGCCGGTCGTAGGTTCGTCAAGAATTATTATTTCGGGATCGTGGAGTAAAGCCTGGGCAATTCCAAGACGCTGCTTCATGCCGTGGGAATATTCCCTGACCTTATCTTCCTCCCTCCCATTCAGGCCAACCAGGTCAAGCAATTCATAAATTTTTCGACGGCTGATGGACCTTTCATTCAGATTACCAAAATATTCCAGATTCATTCTGGCCGAGAGATAATTATAAAAATCAGGCCTTTCCACAATACTTCCGATTCTTCCCAGGATCATCCTGCGGTTTCCTGAAAGCCATGAATTAAAAAAACGGATTGAACCTGAGGAGGGCCTTATCAGCGTAAGGAGCATTCGTAATGTTGTACTTTTACCCGCGCCATTGGGACCAAGGAATCCATAGATATCGCCCTGGTTCACATGAAAGGTAAGATTGTCCACTGCCCTGAAGTTTCCGTAATATTTAGTAAGATCTTTAACTTCAATGAACGGAGCCTGCATATCAGGATAGTTAATACATGAAATACATATTACCGGATAAGAGAAAGGATTTTTTCGTCAAATGGCTTGACGGATGACGGGAAAAACGCCATCAAATTTCCATTTTCGCCAATGATGTATTTGCAAAAATTCCAGGACGGCGCCTGTGAGTTCCAGCCATTCAGTTTTTTATCTGTAAGCCATTTAAATAAAGGGCATACATCTTGACCTGTCACATGAACTTTTTCAAACAACGGGAAGGTAATTTGATAATGGTCTTCACAAAAGCGGATGATATCTGAAGCGGTCCCTGGTTCCTGACCACCAAAATCATTGCAGGGAAAACCCAGGATGACCAACCGGTCATTAAATTCCTCCTGAAGTTTTTGAAGATCTTTATATTGCGGGGTATAGCCGCATTCACTGGCTGTATTAACTATCAGCACCTTCTTGCCCCGGAACTTACTGAAATGAAGCAGGTCTCCGTGGATGTCAGGCAGGACGAAGGAATAAAAACCCGATATACTGTCATGCTGAAGATCCGGCGGTCTGATGGCAGGGCGTGTGGTACCTGCAAACATAGCAGCAAAGGGAATGGTAAGGAGCCGGAAGATATTTCCCATTTTCTACAAATTTACAGAAAGTTCAGCAATATACTTTTGTGAGGTAAAACCTTTATAAAGTTCTGCCCGCCTATGGGATTATTATTCTTGCGAATCAGAAAGCAGACAGGTTATTTTGCAATGTGTTATATAATCAGAAACGGTATCAGGAACTCCTTACCGAACTTAAACCCTACAAGGCAACCCTTGTGGCAGTCAGTAAGACCAAATCGGTTGAAGCCATCCGTGCTCTTAGGGAAGCCGGACAAGATGATTTTGGAGAAAATTACGTCCAGGAACTGAGCGGAAAAGCAAGGGCACTAAACGATGACATTCGCTGGCATTATATCGGCCACCTGCAAAGCAATAAGGTAAAAACCATTGTTCCCATTTCCCATCTGATCCATAGCGTACACAGCCTGAAGTTATTGAAGGAACTCAACAAACAGGGAGAGAAAGCAGGAAGAACTGTATCCTGTCTCCTACAGGCTTTCATAGCTTCAGAAGAAACAAAATTTGGAATGACATTTGACGAAATGGACGAACTACTGCATCATTCTGAAATAAGCCGGTTAAAGAATATTTCCATTAAGGGGCTTATGGGTATGGCGAGCAATTGTGACGATACACGAAAGATTAATGCAGAATTCCTCTCCCTAAAGAATTTTTTTGAAGAAAAAAAGAAAGAAAATATGCCTGATACCGTGTCATTTGAAATTCTTTCAATGGGGATGACCGGCGATTACCGGATTGCACTGGACCAGGGAAGTACAATGGTCCGTATCGGTTCGGCTATTTTTGGGGAAAGAAAATATACTTCCTGAATTTGCATGTCGAAATCTGATGGTCAGATTGGTTTCGGGTCTATCTTATGAATACTTCCCTGAGTGACTTACAGCCTACAGGCCTGGTTTACGCATTCCTGGCCGTTGTTTCCTGGTCCATTTGTATTTTTCCCTTTACCATTGCCGCAAGAAAACTGGGATCCGCACCCCTGAACCATTTCAGGCTTCCACTTGCCGTACTGCTGGTCGGCGTATTGTCTGTTGCAATAAATCGTCAGGCATTTACCGGTATTTTTAATAAAACCTATGCTGAACCCTGGTTATGGCTGGGCCTGTCAGGCTTTATCGGGCTGGCCATCGGCGACCATTTTGCATTTACCATGTATTCCATTCTAGGAGCAAGACTGGGAAGCGTCCTTACTACACTGGCTCCTGCAGCTACGCTACTCCTGGGTTCCCTGATTGCGGAAGAACACATTTCATTGATTGGCATTTCTGGTATCCTCATCACAATAATTGGTGTGAACTGGGTTAGTCTGAATAAATCCGAAAAGGCATCTCATACCAAATATGGCAATGGAACCCTGGCAAAAGGCGTACTGTCGGGAATTATTGCCGCTGCCGGTCAGGGTGCAGGATTAGTACTGGCAAAAAAGGGGTTAAAAGCAGCGACAGATCATCATATTGATCTGCTGCCTGTACACGCAACATTTATGAGAATGTTCAGTGCTTCCATCCTCCTTTGGGTAGGTACCCTGATCAGAGGACGGAGTATGGAAGTTTTAAGGCCTGTTCTGTCCAACCGTGAAAAGGGATTATCCTATGCTGTAGCCGGTACATTGTTCGGGCCATTCATTGGGGTAACCCTGTCTATCTATTCCATTGTTTATATTCCTGCATCCGTAGCTCAGACGATGTTTTCCCTTGTTCCGGTTTTTGCATTGTTTATTGCACATTATTTTTCGAATGAAAGAATTACATGGCGCTCAGGTGCAGGTATAATCATTTCGCTACTCGGTGTAATTATCCTCATTTGGAGGGAGCAGCTTAAAGAATTACTTTAGTTGGATTACATTCCCATTGTGAAAAACAACCGCCTTCAGAATCTTCTTTTCGGAACCCTGAGTTTTGGAATTCCCTTAACCCTTTATTTTCTCACATCATCCGATTCGCTGATGTTTGATGATGCTGCCGAGTTTGCAACGGTGATCAGGCTGGGAAGTATTGCTCATCCACCTGGTACTCCCGCTTATATTCTGTCAGGGATGATCTGGCTGGCATTGTTTGCGGCAACGCACTGGAATGAAATTGTGATTCTTACATTGTTTTCATCCTTCTGCAGCAGCCTGTCTGGCCTGCTGCTCTTTTTTACGTTCCGGAAATTTTTAAGTGTATTATTTCCTGACATCAGTGAGCTGAAAAAAAATACAATCTCATTTTCCGGCTCACTGGCATATACCCTGTCCCTTACTGCATGGGCCTGGTCGAATACAATAGAAGTCTATGCATTTCAGGAGCTGGCAATGGCCTTAGCATTATACGGGTTAACAGGATTTCATCTCACAAAAAAAACCGTTTATCTTTTAGCGGGGGCCCTGGGGCTGGCTTCCGGTCTGGGCAATCATCACCTTACCATGATACTGTTTCTGCCATTTGTTCCCTTTTTTTTCTTCAACAATATGCTGGTTACCAAACAGGACGGAGCAGCAAAGCCGAAGAAAAAATCAGTTACTAAGGAAAGTTTTTTTTCTGTATATATCAACGTATTCCGGACTTCTCCAATCTGGAAACTGGCATTGTTCACAGCGATCATTACCCTTAGTTACTACGGATGGATGTATTACAGGTCTCAACAGGAGTACCTGTATATGTTTGGGAAAACGGATACGATCAGCAGCCTGCTGTACCACATCAGCGGCGGGGGTTATTCCAAAAATATTTCACACACCTCAGGAAATATAATTAGCGCACGATTACCCTTTTTCCTGAGGTTGACATTTTTTCAATTTCTGTTTTTTATTCCGTTTCTCATCGCAGGTTTTAACTTTTTACTCCGGTCCGGCAGAGGTCGTTTTGCCGGAATGCTCATTACATATTTTCTTTTTCTTTTTGTTTACCAGCTAAATAATAACCAATGGGCCAGTACTGATGCTTATCTTCTTCTCCCATATATGCTTCTGGTTTTTTCGATTGTAGCCGGAATGGGGTCATTAATCAGATTTAAATGGGTGCCGGTTGCAGGTGTACTTTGTGTAATAGTTACAGTAATGCTGCAGTATGGAGATCATAACCGGAAAACATATCCCGTGAGTAAAGGTCTTATGCACCTGCTGGATGTCAGTGCACCCGTAGGCAGCACAATCCTTATCTCGGACTGGACCACGGTAATGCAATATTATTATTACAGGATTGCTGAAAATTTCCGGCCGGATCTTGTAGTTCTTAATTATGATGTAAAGTTTACACATTACCGCATATTGCCTCTCATGTATCCCGGATATTATCAAAAAATTAAAAAGGAGTATGATACATTCATCGGGGAACTGGCTGCACGGCATCCCAATCAAATTCAAAATACAGGTTGTGACCTGGATAGTCCGAGGCTGATGGAAGTATTTGGAATCCTGATCCGGAAAATGGAACAGGTAGCGAAAGAGGACCACAGCGCACTGCTGACCGATCCAAAGGCGCATTTCTTTTATGTCCGTCAGGGCTTCTATTCACCAAACCGGTTTGTATCAGGATGTTTTACTTCTACAGTTCCCGGAGATTCCCTGAGTTCAGCAGAGTTTTTAAAACTGGATCCGGAATTTCTGAAATCTCCGTTGTTATTCAATGATCCCGGAGCATTGGACAAGCTGGTTGATTTCCAGGCCATGCTCGATCTTCATTTGAATTATTACAAGGCAAATCACATGATTAAGGAAGAGGCGGAAGCCGAACAGGCGAAAGCAAGGATTATGAAACTTCAGCGTGAAATGAAAAGGCACATGTCTTTTGCTTACAAAATCAAATAATGTTCAGGCTTTCAATTTTGAAAATGCTACTATGGCAAGCCGGTAAGAATCAAGGCCGAATCCACCGATCACACCAATACAATTTTTAGTAAGCAGGGAGGTATGCCTGTATTCTTCCCTGGAAGCTGTATTGGTAATGTGCACCTCAATTACCGGTGTATCAACGGCTGCAATGGCATCAGAAATGGAAACGGATGTATGCGTATATCCTCCGGCATTCAGGATTATTCCGGTATATCCAGAGCCTGCGCGGTGAAGACAGTTGATCAGTTCACCTTCTACGTTACTTTGAAAATATTCTAACCCGTAATCAGGAAATTCATCCTTCAAACGTGAAAAGTACGTTTCAAATGAAAGATCTCCGTAAACGGATGGCTCCCTTTTACCTAATAAATTCAGATTGGGGCCGTTTATGATGATGATTTTCATTTTTGATACCCTGAAAAGGCCGAAATTACTCACATTTATTCAATTTGCATTGTGGAAAAGTTTTATCCGCTAAACCCATTAACAGGACGCCGATTTCCAAACTTTGAAGTGACGCAAAATGTAAGTATCGTTTGAACTGGAATCATTACATCGCCGGATTCAAATCTTATCTGAAGCTGGAAAAGTCTCTTTCCCTGAACTCTATTGAAGCTTATATCCATGATATCAGCTTACTGGACAGATACCTCCAACTGAATCAGATACGAGTCAATCCATCAGAAGTACATTTGGACAACCTCCAGGGCTTCCTCCACTGGATTAATGAACTTGGCCTTGGCGCCAGAAGTCAGGCCAGGATTATTTCAGGCATCAAGGGATTCTTCAAGTATTGCCTGATGGAGAACATAATCGTTCAGGATCCTTCACAACTTATAGAGGCACCGAAACTTGGAAGAAAATTACCCGACACGCTCAGTATTGATGATATCAATAATCTCATCGGAGCCGTGGATCAGAGCCGCCCTGAAGGTGTGCGGAATAAGGCCATGCTGGAAACACTGTACAGTTGCGGACTACGGGTCAGTGAACTGGTGAATCTCCGTATCAGCAACCTTCACCTTGAGATTGGCTTTCTGAAGGTTACGGGCAAGGGAGACAAAGAACGTCTGGTTCCACTGGGCAGTGTGGCCGCCAGGCATATACGGATTTATAAAGAAGAAGTACGATCCCATGCGCTGGTTCAGACAGGATCTGAAGATATTCTTTTTCTGAATAACAGGGGAACAAAACTTTCCAGGGTTATGGTTTTCACGATCATTAAAAAACTCGCGGGAAAAATACAATTGAAAAAGAATATATCACCGCATACCTTTCGCCACTCCTTTGCAACGCATCTCAGTGAAGGGGGTGCCGACCTTCGTGCCGTTCAGGAAATGCTGGGGCATGAAAGTATAACAACAACAGAGATTTATACACATCTTGACAGGGACTTTCTCAGGCAGTCAATCATAAAACACCATCCCAGAGCATGAAGTACTCTATGCATTACTACAAGATTAACTCCAGGAGATTGTTCAGAGGTTGTGCTTCCCTGCTGATATTTACCACCGGCTTTATTCTATCCACTTCATTTATCAACTCATCAGGAAAGATGACCTCTTATATACCCAATCCTGACGGAGACACCATTAAGTTTTCTGATTATTACTGGGTAGTAAAAAATTCCTATGATAAACATACCGGGCCCGGAAGAAACTACTTTTCAGGAAGCAAGGACAATGTCTGGGTGGATATGGACGGGAAACTTCATCTGAGAATTACCTACCGGAATGATCGCTGGTATTGTGCTGAAGTACGATTGACGAAAAGCCTGGGCTATGGCCGGTACAATTTTTATATTGATAAATTCTCACAGCCGCTTGATAAGGATCTCGTTGTCGGATTATTCATTTACGACAAAGAGGATACGGACAATTATTACAAGGAAATTGACATTGAATTTTCAAAATGGGGCTCTGATACGGCAAGGAATACCCAATATGTGATTCAGCCCTATGAAGACAGGGCGCACAGGTTTAATTCGGATCTCAACAGCAATATGCGACAGGTTATTGACGTTAAAAAAGGAAGGATACATTTTGAATCTTTCTACCTGTCAGGAACCGGTCCTGATATTCAGCAGGAAAAATATTTCTCCTGTAAGGTCAGGCCAAACAAATCTTATCAGACAGGAGATGAAAAGGTAAGCCTGAACCTCTGGATCTACAAAGCTTCAGAACCGTCGAACCTTAAGGAATTCGAGGTAGTTATTTCCAGGTTTGAATTCAAGCCGAACAGGCTGGAAAAGTTTAAGCCCAATTATCCTCTGTTTTCGAAACCGGACAGATAATTCGTATCAGACCAGCTCCCGTCATTCATTGCTTCCCTTCCTTGGCATTTGTGTATTGCTAAATCTTTTGACTTTGAACACGTTACACTTCAGAAGAATCCATAAAGGACCAAGAGGCCCTTGTCCTGTGTTATGCACTGCCAATTATGATTTTGCCTTGGAACCCCAAAGGCACCCAATGGCTGATAACACTGATATCAACTGAGGGTTTGGCAAGAAGTTTTAATCCGGAATAATTGGTAGTAATTACATTCCAGGGATTTATACGTTCATAATACCCCAAGAATAGTACGATTCATCCATGTTGTTTTGCCCTATCTTTGGACCAAGCGAGGTTATTATATGGATATTGAATTCAACAAGAATGAGGATGCTATGCGCCAGCGTGTGGATCATCTCAGAAACAAACTGGAAAAAGTAAAGGAGGGCGGCGGCGCAAAGCGTGCCGAAAGACAGAAGGCAGAAGGGAAAATGCTGGCCCGGGAACGTGTAGAATACCTCACCGACAAGCATACCACTTTCTTTGAGATCGGTGCTTTTGCCGCAGACGGAATGTATAAGGAATATGGTGGATGTCCTTCCGCCGGGGTCATCACGGGAATCGGAACCGTATCGGGAAGGACATGTATGATTGTGGCAAATGATGCAACCGTCAAGGCGGGTGCATGGTTTCCCATGACAGGTAAGAAAAACCTGAGGGCACAGGAAATTGCCATGGAAAACAGGCTGCCCATCATTTACCTCGTTGACAGTGCCGGCGTATTTCTTCCGATGCAGGATGAGATTTTTCCTGACAAAGAACATTTTGGAAGGATCTTCCGGAATAATGCGATCATGTCTTCACAAGGCATCGTTCAGATAGCCGCAATTATGGGCAGTTGTGTAGCAGGTGGTGCATACCTTCCCATCATGAGTGATGAAGCCATGATCGTGGATAAAACAGGATCCATTTTCCTGGCAGGTTCCTACCTCGTAAAGGCAGCTATTGGAGAAGACATAGACAATGAAACCCTCGGCGGAGCTACCACGCATTGTGAGATATCCGGGGTTACTGACAACAAATTCCAAAATGACAGGGCGGCTCTGGATCATATCAGAAATATTTTTTCAAAATTGGGGCCATTTGAACGCGCCGGATTCAACAGAATTAAATCTGCCGAACCGGCAAAAGATCCGGGAGAAATATACGGGCTGGTTCCCCCCGATCCGTCCAAGCAGTATGATATGCTTGAAGTAATTCATCGCCTGGTTGACAAGAGTGAATTTGATGAATATAAGGATAAATACGGCCAGAGCATTGTCTGCGGATTGGCCAGAATTGACGGCTGGTCAGTCGGAATTGTTGCCAACCAGAGAAAGGTGGTAAAAAATAAAAAGGGAGAAATGCAGTTCGGCGGTGTGATTTATTCCGACTCGGCGGATAAGGCAGCCAGGTTTATTATGAACTGCAACCAGCGAAAGATTCCACTGATATTCCTGCAGGATGTCACCGGTTTCATGGTGGGTTCCCGCAGTGAACACGGAGGTATAATCAAGGACGGAGCCAAAATGGTTAATGCCATGAGCAATTCCGTGGTCCCAAAATTTACAGTAATAATCGGTAACTCATACGGGGCCGGAAATTATGCCATGTGTGGAAAAGCCTATGATCCAAGACTCATCGTAGGGTGGCCTACTGCGCAACTGGCGGTCATGGGTGGTGCTCAGGCAGCCAAGACCCTGCTGCAAATCCAGGTCAGTGGTATGAAGGCGAAGGGTCAGGAAATTTCAAAAGAAGAGGAAACCCAATTGCTGAACAAGATTACTGAAAAATACAACAGCCAGATCTCACCCTATTATGCAGCCGCACGAATGTGGCTGGATGCGGTTATTGATCCCCTGGATACCCGTAAATGGATTTCTGCCGGAATTGAGGCCGCCGACCATGCACCCGTTACCCGCCCTTATAATGTGGGCATAATACAGGTCTGATTGGTATATACTTCTTAGTTAACAGAAAATAAATCATGGCACTGCTCGACAAGATTAACAAGGTGAAAGAATTTCACAATGTATTCCGGCTGGAATATCATGAATCTCCCATTTCATCCATTGATCCCGAAATCTCCGAACTTAGGCACAGGCTGATGCAGGAAGAAAATGATGAATATCTGGATGCCTGCAGGCAGGGTGATTTGAAACTGATCGCGGATGCACTGGGCGATAAAATGTATATACTATTCGGCACCATACTGGCGCACGGTCTCCAGTATAAAATCGAAGAGGTGTTCGATGAAATTCACCGAAGCAATATGAGTAAACTGGATGATGACGGGAATCCGGTATGCCGGGAGGATGGGAAAATCCTAAAAAGCAAAAATTATTTCCTCCCGGATATTGCATCCATCCTTGATGCATAAATGGTCCACCTCTGTTACCCGGTTCCTTCAGAACCCGCCAGAATCCGATGGGATTATGCTGTATTTTTTAATCAGGAAGGCGGCTGTAAGACTGTAAGGTTTTTTCAAAAGTTCGGGCGGGAACTCCCCTTTTTCCGTTTAATAACCCTTTTTCAATAGCCTATTTCTTTTTCTTGATCTGCAAGATCTGAATACTTTCCTGTAAACAAAGCAGGATGAATCCCTCTATAATGACCCTGTAACCCATCAGAGGATCATCCTATGAAAACAGTTCTTCAACCCAGCCTGCGTCAGCGAATCCGGTTCCAAACCCTCCTTATCGCCGCTTCATTCACAGGTTTCCTGGCCGCTGTAGTCACCATCGTACAGCAAACAGGGCCCGCACAGCAGGTAATTGCTGCTACAGATAATTCCTCCAATATTCATTTTTACCCTGCCGGGGATAACCGGGAAATCACCATCAGCGTGTATTCGGAATCCAACCAGGAGGCGAGCCTTATCCTGGCAGATATTCAGGGAAGTGAAATTGAAAATCAAACGCATGAACTCCGGTACGGCAGCAACCAGATTCATTATTTCATGGGAAATAATATAGTTTCAGGAAAATACCTCCTTCAGCTTTCTACAGCTGATGGAACTAAGGGTACTTACCAACTTGTTTGTAATTAAACACAACACAAAAGCGCAGTACCTCAAACACGGCCCTGCCGTGTTTTTTTTGTTTTCATACCCCGGTATATGTCTCAGGGAGATATAGCATATTGCTTATCTTTGCCCCCTCTAAATTTTACCGGAAATCATTGAAAATATGATCAAGATTACTTTCCCGGATCAGAAGGTCCGGGAATACCCTGAAGGAAGCACTGCACTGGAAATAGCCCGCAGCATCAGCGAAGGACTGGCACGGAATGTCCTGTCTGCAAAAATTAACGGCGTAGTTTGGGACGCCACACGTCCTATTCATGAGGATGCAAAAAGTCAATTACTCACCTGGGACGATGCGGAAGGCAAATCCACCATGTGGCATTCATCCGCCCACCTGATGGCTGAGGCATTGGAATATTTTTATCCCGGTGTAAAATTTGGTATCGGCCCCCCCGTGGATCATGGGTTTTATTATGATGTTGACCTCGGAGAACATTCCATTTCCCCCGAGGACTTTAAAAAAATCGAGGACAAGATGCTGGAACTGGCCCGGCAGGCGAACAAGTATGTCCGGAAAGAGGTTCCCCGGACAGAAGCCATCGAGTATTTCAGAGAAAAAGGAGATGAATACAAACTGGATCTGCTGGAAGACTTGCAGGATGGAAGCATTACCTTTTACCAACAGGGAAATTTTACTGACTTATGCCGTGGTCCTCATATTCCCGACACCGGGTATGTAAAGGCTGTCAAACTTCTGAATATTGCCGGTGCTTACTGGAGGGGCGATGAAAAACGTAAGCAGCTCACAAGAATTTACGGGATCACGTTTCCGAAAAAATCACAATTGGATGAATACCTCGCCATGCTGGAAGAGGCAAAAAAAAGAGATCACAGGAAAATCGGAAAAGAACTGGAGATTTTCACCTTTGACGATGACGTAGGCCCGGGCCTGCCACTTTGGCTTCCGAACGGTGCAGTACTCATAGAACAACTGGAAAAGCTGGCAAAGCAAACAGAACAGGAGGCAGGATATCAGCGCGTCAGAACACCGCATATCGCAAAAGAAAACCTGTATCTCACAAGCGGGCATCTCCCCTATTATGCTGACGGAATGTTCCCCCCTATGGAAATGGATGGTGAAAAGTATTATCTGAAGGCCATGAACTGCCCGCATCACCATAAAATCTTCAAGGAACTTAATCCAAGCTACAGGGATCTCCCGGTACGGCTTGCCGAATACGGAACCTGTTACAGGTATGAACAGTCCGGCGAACTTTTCGGCCTGATGAGGGTGCGTTCACTTCAAATGAATGATGCGCATATTTACTGCACCAAAGAACAATTTGCTCAAGAGTTCAATGCGGTGAATGAAATGTATCTCCGGTATTTCAAGATATTTAATATTGAAAAATACATAATGCGATTTTCCACCCACGAACCGAAGAAACTCGGGAAAAAATATGTGGATAACCCGGAACTGTGGATCCAGACGGAGGATATGGTGCGCAACGTCCTTATTGATTCCAGGATCCCCTATGTGGAGGTAGCCGATGAAGCTGCGTTTTACGGACCCAAGATTGATGTGCAGGTCTGGAGTGCCATTGGGAGGGAGTTCACCCTGGCTACAAACCAGGTTGATTTTGCCGTACCGGCCCGCTTCGGACTGGCCTTCAGGAATTCACAGAATCAGATGGAGACCCCTATTTGTATCCACCGGGCACCCCTGGGTACTCATGAACGTTTTATCGGATTCCTGATCGAACATTACGCCGGGAATTTTCCTATCTGGCTGGCACCTAAGCAATTATCCATTCTTCCAATAAGCGAGAAATTCAACAGCTACGCCAAAAAAGTTTTAGAATTGTTGGGAATTTCCGATATTCGCGGGCTCGTTGATTTGCGGGACGAAAAGATTGGCAGGAAAATCAGGGATGCAGAATTGAAAAAGGTTCCCTACATGCTGATTATTGGTGAAAAGGAACAAGCTGAAAACAAGGTATCTGTCCGTAAACACGGCACTGGAGATCTGGGTACTTTTGGAATTCCTGAAATAATTCAACTCATTCAGAAAGAAATTGATAAATCACTGAATGTAAAGTAAAAGATCTAATAAACAAAAGGAGGCATTTATAGCAACACAACCCAAAAGGCCATTCTCCCCGGGACCCAGACCCTTTCAACCGCGTGGACCCAGGTTCATCAGAAAAAAGGAGGACGAGCACAGAATAAACAATAACATCCGCGCACCCAAAGTACGGGTGGTGGGTGATAACATAGAAAGTGATATTTATTCACTGGATGATGCATTAGCTCTTGCCAGAAAACTTGAATTGGATCTGGTGGAAATTGTGGCTACTGCAGATCCCCCTGTTTGCCGGATCGTAGATTATCAGAAATTCCTCTACGATAAAAAGAAGAAGGAAAAGGAGATGAAAGCCAGGCAAGGCAAACAGGTAGTAAAGGAAATCCGATTCGGTCCGAATACCGATGAGCATGATTTT
>JADZBN010000053.1 GCA_020852075.1 Bacteroidia bacterium | reverse complement strand
GGGCCTTTTGGCTCACAGGCAAGTTCAGTTCCGTCATCCAGTTTTTCCGGAAGCAATTCGGTTGCAGAAGGGGCAATGTTGTCAATAAATCCCATGATCCGGCCGCTGCCCATGTCTTTCTTTGCCGACAGACAGAATACCGGAAACACATCGTGGTGAAGCATGCCGAATTTCAGGCCGCGCCTCATTTCATCCTCGTCCAGTGTTCCTTTTTCAAAATACATCTCCATCAGCTTTTCGTCATTTTCGGCCGCTTTTTCAACCAGCTCATTGTGAAGCCGGTTGGCCTTTTCCATTTCATTTTCCGGAATGGGTAATTTTTCCGGCTTGCCTCCCGAGGCAGGAAATTTATACATCACCATTTTCAGCAGGTCTATGATGGCATTAAACCCCTCGCCGGTCTGAACCGGATATTGCATAAGCGTAAATGCTTTGCCGAATCTGCGTATTCCTTCCTCTACGGTACGGTCAAAATCGGCTTTCCCGTGATCAAGATGGTTGATGGCAAAGAGGATGGGCTTTTGGAATTTCTCCACATAATTCCAGATCAGTTCAGTCCCTACCTCCACTCCGTTCTCCGCATTCAACAGCATAACAGCCGTATCGGCAACCCGTAGCGACGAAATCACCTCACCAATAAAATCATCCAGCCCGGGAGTATCAATGATATTAATTTTGGAGTCTTTCCATTCTGTGTGCATGGTAGTCGCATATACAGAACTTCCCCGTTCGTGTTCAATTTCGTGGTAATCGGAGACCGTATTCTTTTCCTCGACCGATCCACGGCGGTTTATGATTCCGGCTTCGAAGAGCATGGCTTCCGCCAGCGTGGTCTTGCCGGATTTTGGGGCGCCCACCAGCACCACATTTTTAATGTGTTTATCGTCGTAAACTTTCATGGTAAGTGAAATTTAATGTGTTTAAATAATAAACGAACAATGTGTGAAATCATTTTCAGTATGACCAGGCCGGAATCTGTTTCCTGAAGATGAAAAAGAGTGACAGTTAGGGATATGGCATATTGCAGAAATTGAATTCTTAAAATTAAAGGATTTTTTGGGAATCTGTCAACAGATTTTTTCAGTCAGCACCAGACAGGGCTTTTTCTCTGGCTGGATTGCCGAAAGGGCTCCATTCATTAATCCCGTGCCTTCGGCTGATTCATGAGAATTCATACAATTCTGGGATTCCGGGTAATATCCCGGGTTGTAATTTTCCGGTTGATACGATGATTCTTTTTCCGGCACCGGGCGGGCAGATGGTTTACGACCTATGTTGGAACGGGATTTCCTTACATTTGAGGGGTTAAGGATCTTTACAGCCAGCGAACCAGACGGTCATGTCAGGCAAAAAGAAAAAAAATAAACCATCCCCCGCAATTCTGAGATTACAGCGCAAACTGGCTGTTCAGCAGGGCTTTTATGACGGCAGGTTCCGCCCCAAAAAGATAAAGGATAAGAAAAAAGAGGCCAGGAAAAGATGGGCCAGAAAAAAAGAGAAGCCGGAAGATGAATGATTATTTTCCGGATGATTTAAAATGGCCTTTGTGCCTTCCGCCTGATTTGCTTTTCCGGAAGTTTTTTTTGTGATTGGATCGGTGTTTACGTGCTGCGGCGGGATTCCATTCAGGAGCCGGCCCCAGGTCGGAAGGCAGGGTAAGTTTCGGCACTACTGACTCAATGAGTGCTTCTATCTGGGCAAACCGCTTCATATCCTTTTCAGAAATTAAAGTGACAGCTTCCCCTGTGGATTCAGCACGCGCTGTTCTGCCCACCCGGTGAACGTAATCTTCCGCATCCCCCGGCACGTCATAGTTGATTACCATCCCGATATTCTCGATGTCAATCCCACGTGAGAGAATGTCCGTAGCTACAAGAATGCGGGTGGAACGGTTTCTGAAACTGAGCAATACACTTTCCCTTTCCTGCTGGGAGAGGTCGCTGTGTATGGCGCGCACCGGCATTTTTTTACGCAGCAATTCTTTTTCAAGCGACTTTACATTGGCTTTTGTGGAGGCGAAAATGAGTATGCTTGAATCGGGATGCTGGCCGACCAGTTTTACCAGTAAAGGAGACTTTTGTGATTCGTACAAAACATACGCCTGTTGTTTTACTCCGGCGGCGGGTTTGCTGATAGCTATATTGACCTCCACGGGATGCTGCATGATCTTTCTTGCCAGATCACGTATCCGGGAAGGCATGGTAGCGCTGAACAGCAGGTTTTGCCTTTTCACGGGAAGAAAAGAAATAATGCGAAGGATATCATCATGAAAGCCCATGTCCAGCATTTTGTCCGCTTCATCCAGTACCAGGAAATCAATTTGATTGAATTTAACATAGCCAAGGCTGAGGTGGCTTAACAGCCTGCCGGGAGTTGCAATCACCACCGAGGCGCCGTTGGTAAGTGCTGTTTTTTCCTGTTCAAATACCTGTCCGTCACTGCCGCCATATACAGCAATGGAGCTGGCATGTGTGAAATAGGCAAAACCCTGAAACGCATTGTCAATCTGCAACGCCAGTTCACGGGTGGGAGAAATGATGACGGCAGAGGTATGGGTTATCCCTCCCCGGATGATCTTGTCCAAAACCGGCAAGAGGTATGCTGCTGTTTTACCGGTTCCGGTCTGTGCACAGGCAATGACATCCTTACCTTCAAGTATAGGAGGGATCACCTGTTGTTGAACCGGAGTAGGATCTATATAGCCCATTGAATCCAGGCTTTCAAGAAGTTGGGAACTCAACTGTAAATCGTCGAAATGCAAGGGAAATAAAAAATGAATATTGGGTAAATGTACATAATTCCCTTTACGGAGGTCCATGAAGGGTTTCTGAAGTATCCGTGCCTTCTGCCGGTTTATGATCAGGAATCTCCCCGGGGCATTCGGGAGATGTGCTCCAAACAGGTAACTTCGCTCCATTCAGGAGGAATTTTCTTAATGATTCGAATGACCCGGAAAATATTTTCAGCAGCCCTGTTGCTCCTGGTTGCAGGCCGGGTTCAGGGCGGCAAAATTGAGAAGGGATTTGAACGGCTGAATCTCTTTGATTACTTTCTTGCCAGGGAATATTTTATTCAGGCCCTGAAAAGCGACGGTGCTGCTGCTGGATACGGGTTGAGTATAATATTCGGCCTGAATAACAATCCATTTTACCAGTTGGATTCCGCCAGAAAGTATATTCTCCTTGCCGACAGCATTTTTAAGCATCTGCCCGAAAAGAAGATACGGGAATATAATTCGTTCGGAGTAAATGCAGCGGCCATCCTGACCCAAAAAGACAGCCTGTGCCTGAAGGCGTATGACAGGGCAGTTGCTGTTCAGACGGAAGCTTCCTGGAACAGGTATATCTCCGACTATCCGTTTTGCCGGCAACTACAGGATGCTGAGGTGCAACGGAATGCAATTGCCTTCCTGGACGCCAGAATGGCAAATACTTCAGCGGCGTTCAGACTTTTCATGAATAAGTATCCCAATGCGGAGGATTTTAACAATGCAAAGGACTTGTTTGAACTGAGGGAATACCAGGAAGAAACAGAAAACCATTCGCTGAACGCCTATGAGAAATTTATTACCGGACATCCTGAAAGTCCCTACCGGAAAGATGCGGAACGGATGATTTTTCAAATGACCACCCGGAAAAATACCATAGAAGAGTACAGGGCTTTTATAAAAAGGTATCCTGATAACCACTATGTACCTCAGGCATGGCATGCCATATACAGGACATACATGAAGGAGTACAGTAAAGAACAATTGCAGAAATTCAAAAATGAATTTCCCGGTTATCCCTATAAACAGGAACTGGAAGAAGATTTCAGGATACAAACGGCATTTCTGCTTCCCTGGAGAAGTAACGGCAAGTGGGGCTATACGGATGACAACGGCAATATCTTTATTCAGCCTTCATTTGAAGAAGCCGGAATGTTTTCGGAAGCCGTGGCTCCGGTAATGATCAACGGAAAATACGGATACATAGATAAGAAGGGACAAGAGGTGATTCCTTTTATGTTTGAGGATGCCGAAATGTTCCACGGGAATTTTGCTATTGTAAAAATGAACGGAAAATACGGACTGATTAATCATAGCGGAAAGTTTATCCTGGATCCGTTGTATGAGGATATTTCCGAACCCGCCGATGAAATATGTGTTGCAGTTAAGGATGACAAGGCAGCCTATTTCAGTATAGCCGGCAAAGAGATTACACCTTTTCAGTTTGATGTGGCGGGAGATTTCAAAAACGGCTTTGCCATTGTAAGCACGGATGATGCATTCGGACTGATCCTTCGCAGCGGGCAATATGCGATTGAACCCGAATACAGCGAACTGATAGCTGTTAATGACGAAGTTCTCAGGGCATCACGGGCCGGGAAGTGGGGACTTATAAGCAGGAAAAATAAAATCATTCTTCCCTTTGATTATGACCTGGTAGGTGAATTCCAAAATGGCCTGGCCCTGGTAGTAAAAAACGGAAAATTTGGCTATACGGATACCGATGGCCATCTGAGGATTCCTGTTATCTACCGGTACTCCGAAAATATGATCACAACTTCGGCCTTCCGCAAAGGATATGCACACATACGATTGAAAGGGAAATCCCTCTTGCTTGACACCCTCGGTCATCCCTTTGTATTGCCCGGATTCGACGATTATGGAATCCCGTCTGAGGGCAAGGTTGCCGTAAAGAAATCGGGAAAATGGGGTTATACGGATTTAACCGGGAAATTACTCATACCCTGCCGTTTTGATGCGGCATTTCCGTTTGAATTCGGTTTTGCCAAAATACGTTTGTTGAGAAAATCCGGAATTATAGATTCAACCGGAGCACGTGTCATTGCAACGGTGTACGACGATGTGCATTTTGACAAGGGTGTCTTTATCGTTATTTCCGAAGGAAGAACCGGATTGCTGGAATCGTCAGGCGGACTGATCTTTCCCTGTGAGTATGAGGGGTATGAGTGGTTGTCTGATCGTTTAATTATGTTATTTGCCGGCGACGAAAGGCAATATTACAATACCGAAACACATAAAGCATTTGGATTTAAGTAACAATTCAATGGAAATCCGGATTTCAACGGGTACTTGCCCGGGGAAATCCGTTTCATGCAGGACAACTTCCTGTTTTCAGGCCTGATGGTTATTTTTGACATCCGAAAAATTATTTATGAGAATTTACTGTTTTCTTTTCCTGTTGCTATTTGTATTTCCCGCTGCCGCCCAGATGCCATCATTTTCCGGCGGTGGGCAGTCAAAAATTTATGACGGCAAAATCAGCGGCAGGGTGCTGGATGCCTCTACCGGAAAGCCTGTAGAATTTGCAACCATTGCCTTGTTTGAACTGGGGAGCGTAAAACCGCTGGACGGAACAGTAACCGATGAGAAAGGACAATTCCGGCTGAAGAATATACGAAAGGGAATGTACAGTGTAGGAATAACATTTCTGGGATATTCAGAATACCGGAAGGATTCCATTGAAATCACAGACCGTAAATTTTCCATTGACCTGGAGGACATCCGCCTTGATCCCCGGGCAACAACGCTGAAGGAAGCAACCGTTACCGGAGAAAAACAACTGATCGAAAATCAAATTGACAAGCTGGTATATAATGCGGATAAGGATATTACGAACAAAGGCGGTAATGCGGGTGATGTACTGAGAAAAGTTCCCATGGTTCAGGTGGACCTTGACGGAAATATCATGCTTCAGGGCACACAGAATGTAAAAGTACTTATCAATAACAAACCCAGCTCGCTCACCGCTGGAAGCGTGGCCGATGCCATGAAAATGATTCCGGCAGATGAAATCTCCAAAGTAGAAGTAATCACCAGCCCGGGGGCAAAATATGATGCGGAAGGTACGGGCGGCATCATCAACATCATTACAAAAAAATCCAATATCAAGGGTGGGAGCGGAATGATCAACGCGGGTGCAGGAACCCGTTCCAGTAACCTGTTTGGAAATGCCAGCTTCAGGAAAGACCGCTTTGGAACCGCGTTGAGTTTTGGTGGTTTTGGATATACGGGTAAGGGGGATCTTACCACCACCCGGACTACGGTGTATTCCACCCTGCTTCAGTCGGGGAGTAATAAAAACTCAGGATTCGGGCCATTCGGCCAACTTACCCTGGATTATGACATCAACAGTAAGACCAACCTTAGTGCATCAGGAAAATTAAGGAACTTTACATTTAAAAGCGATGGCCTTACCGGAAACCGGATTTCATTTGACGGTATCCGTTTTTTTGATCTGTACTCAAACGATTATAATACAAAAACCGGCGGGATGAGTTATGATGCCAACATTGATCTGAAAAGAACTTTTCTTAGAAAAGATCAGGAGTTGACCTTCTCTACCCAACTGACAAACAGCCACAGGGATACGGATTACAATATT
>JADZBN010000052.1 GCA_020852075.1 Bacteroidia bacterium | reverse complement strand
ATCTCAGAACGGTCTGGCCAGGATCAGGAAGGGATTTGGGGTATAGTCACATTGACCATACAGAGGTCAACAGCCGGTCTGACTGGATGAACGAATGAAGTGGTTTCTGAAACAGTGTACTTTTCAGGTTCTGCTGCAAAGGCAATGGTAACGCCAAACAACACCAGGGCAAAAACAAGCGCCATCCATGCCAGGAGGTCTTTATGAGAGGTGCGGTGTATCATGGAATGATTAATAAATAATCAGGATCAAAAGTAACATCGTAGCAGTATTTTCCCCGTTAATAGCGGGTTAATCTCTGTTAATGTTTGGTTAAATTCATTTGATAAATGTTAAGGTCTGATATTTTTGTATGAACGATGAACAGGCGAAAAATCAGGTGGATTATTGCATTAATGAGCGTTGCGCTGCTCGGAATAATATCCCTGCAGGTGTACTGGATTTTACATGATATCCGCCTGAAGGAACAACAGTTTGAACAGTCTGTGAACCAGGCTATGAATGCGATCGTTGACAGGATTGAAACGGGTGAGGCGATGAGTATGCTTCATGAACAAATTTTTACCATTGACCCAGTACAGATCAGCCGGATGATGCTGAACGATTCGTCCGATGTAAATGATCAGGCAGGAGAAGGGCAAGTGAAAGACACCATTATAGAGGTTCCGGGCAGGGTAATCCACCTCCATCCGCCGGTTTGGGAAGACCTTGACCAGGCAGATATCAATATTGAATTTCATAATCCCGCTACCAACAAAACATTTCTCCGGGTTCAGAAAAGAAATTCTTTTCATCAGGATTCAATCAGCCGCCACACCATACACTCCAGCCAGATAACCCGGATTTATGGCGACAGTGCAGAGGTAACGATCAAGCAGAATGAAGAAAAAATAAAGGCAAAGATTGAAAAACTCAATTCGGTAATGCAGAAAATGGCAATTGAATTTGCAGGACCTGAGAACGATGTCAGCAGAAGGCTGAATGCCATCCAGATTGATTCACTGATCCGGAGCGAGTTTCAGAACAGGAATATCGGGATGGACTACAATTACGGAGTCTGGAACGGGAATACCAATAAATTTGTTATCAGCAGGACAGGCAGTGATCCGGGTGAATTAATTCATTCTAAGTTCCGGACACTGTTATTCCCCAATGATATTATTTCTAAACCCGATTACCTGCTCATGTCATTTCCGAACAGTATCCGTTACCTTTTGGCATCAATGTGGCTGATGCTGGCTTGCTCTACCCTCTTTACCCTGACCATACTTTTCGGTTTTGCTTATACCATTATGGTGATCATCCGTCAGAAAAAGCTCTCCGATATCAAAACGGATTTCATCAACAATATGACGCATGAATTCAAGACACCCATTGCGACCATTTCCCTTGCCGTGGATTCCATAAATAATCCAAAGGTAGCCCATGACCCTTCTAAACTGGAATATTTTTCAAGAATAATCCGGGAAGAAAACAAGAGAATGAATGCCCAGGTTGAGCATGTCCTTCAGATGGCCCAGATTGAAAAAGGTGACCTGAATCTGAGGAATGAACCGATGAATATCCACGAACTGATCCATACTGCTGTTGACCTTATTAGTCTGCAGGTAGAAAGTAACGGCGGCACGCTGAAAACAAACCTTCTGGCAGAAAATCCGGTGGTTTCCGGTGATCCGGTTCACCTTTCCAATGTTCTTTTCAACCTGCTTGATAATGCGAACAAATATTCGCCGTTGAATCCGGAAATTCTGATATCCACCCAAAATAACCGGGATGGAATTCTCGTTTCTGTAAAAGATAACGGAATGGGTATGACCCAGGATACCCAGAAAAAGATATTCGATAAATTTTACAGGGTTCCGACAGGAAACCTTCACGACATAAAGGGTTTCGGATTAGGCCTGAGTTATGTCAAAGTAATCATAGAAAAGCACAAGGGCTGGATATCCGTCATCAGTGAACCGGGAAAAGGAAGTACTTTTGAATTCTTTATTCCATTTACGCATCTCTAAATTTGCAATACCTCATGGACCAAAAGACAAAAATTCTGCTTGTTGAGGATGATCCCAATTTCGGATCAGTACTGAAAAATTATCTTGAACTGAACGATTATGAAGTAAATCTAAGCACCGACGGGAATGCCGGATACGAGCAGTTTGTCTCCCGGAACTATGACATTTGTATCCTTGATGTAATGATGCCAAGAAAAGACGGCTTTACGCTTGCAAGGGAAATCAGGGAGAAAGATGAGTTCGTACCGATAATCTTCCTCACCGCAAAAACCATGAAGGAAGATATGCTCACCGGGTTCAAATCAGGGGCCGATGATTATATTACCAAGCCTTTCGATTCCGAGGTATTACTTTTTAAACTGAAGGCAATACTGAAAAGAAGTGCGGATAAGAGCCACGATCCATCACAAAAAGAGTTTATTATCGGGAAGTATCACTTTAATTTTGATCACAGAACCATAAGTACGGGTACCGAATCACAAAAACTCAGTCCGAAAGAGGCGGATCTGCTCAGGATGCTTTGCCTGTTCAGAAATGAACTTCTTCCGCGCCAGAAAGCCCTGAAGGAAATCTGGGGTGACGATAATTATTTCAATGCAAGGTCCATGGATGTTTTCATTACAAAACTGAGAAAATACCTGAAAAGTGATCCATCCCTGGATATCATAAATATCCATGGCAAAGGATTCAGGCTGGTTGATAATGCGGTCAGAACTCCTTAGCGCTGAATTACAAGCCGTGCAACAGCCCTTTCCCCACCGGACTTTAACTCCAGGAAATACATACCTTCCGCATAAGGAGAAACATCCAGCGTAAAGCGGTAATCGGTCAGGTCCTTCACATCCCATGCCTTGAGAATCCTTCCCGAAAAATCATACAGGGTCATACAGGCAGGGCCTTCTGCAACCGAAGTGTTAACGGTGACATAGTTTCCGGCAGGATTGGGATACACCCTCATAAAATCCTGAATCGGGTTTTCTATTGTTCCTGTTCCATTATCAATGGTTGCCTGTACACTATAAAAGTCACCATAGTCCCCCGAAGTACCGATAACTGTTGCTGTTGCCCCCTTGAGGATCCGGAAAAAGCCATTTCCGCCATAACAACATAATCCATCGCCAAAACTGTCATAAATGGTAAATGAATAGCATCCGGTGGAAAGAAATACAGTGTCTATGTAAAGTGAATTTGATGCCGGGAAATTATTTCTCGAAGCAAATACAGTACCCGCCGCGTCCTTGATATCCCATGAAACTTCGGAAGGAGAGCCGTCTGTTTTCACCACCATCCGGATAAAATTAGTGTTGTAAACATTTACAGCATGAAAGGGAGAACGAAGGGTGTCATCAAAAGGAAATTCATCCTGAAAACCGTTTGGCAATTCAGAATAAACCGAAAATTCATGGTTACCTGCACCAAAACTGACCGTCGGTAATTCCAGTGTAACCGTGTCGAGGAAATTCAGCACGCCTGTCCAGGTGAATACCTGATTGATGTTACCGTCCACACCGTAATGAATGGTGAGGTTCGTTAATGAACCGTATCCATAATTTTTAATGGTAATCTCGGGGGAAACACCCTCACAAACAGGATTCCGGCGGTTTTGTTCAAAGGCATCGGAAGGTCGCCTGATCGCAATTATGGCAGCATTATTTGTATACGCGATACTATCGTAAAAAACTGCCTGTGACTGAATGTAATATTCAGGAGCATAAAATCCGGCAGGCCCTCCTGTAACGGTATAGGGCTCCATATTATAATCAACGATGAGCTGGCCGCCGGGAGGAGCCAGGCCGGTTGCATTATAGTCGTGCGGGGTTACATAAGACCCCGGGCACCAGTTGGCCCGTTTGTAAAACCATGTACTTGTATATCCGGGAGCCCCCTGCGGATACAATGGATTGCTTCCGCAATCACTGCGCCACAGGTGTTGGGGAAGTGTGTCGCCATTAATTACCAGCTTATGGGTGACGTCATAAAATTCAGCAACCTCAGGATTCGGATTGCCTCCAAAACCGTGTCCGGTAGTTACAAGGCGGATCTTTGTATAAACTGTTTGTGAATCCAGTTCCAATGTGTCGGGTTGAAGATGGTTTTCAATCGGGTCGGTAGTGCTTCCGTATGCAAATGTTCCGTTCCAGAGATTGGTCAGTTTGTAGGGATGAAGCGGGGGCCTGCCTTCAATGAAGTAAAAATCGGTGGACACCAGCCAGCCGTTGGAATATCCGCACACACGGCTGTAGAGGTCCACACTGTCGTGAAGCAGTGTTCTGTAATCGCTCACGTCAAACCAGAGCGTTACCCCTTCTCCAAACGGAGTAATCGCTCTTGCGATTTCCACGGGATCCATAACCTCAAAGGGAACATATACCGTATCCACGGTTACAAACAGCGAGTCGTCCGGAGGAACAGCTATTGAATCCAATGCGGTTCCACTGGAATCAAACACGTACTGGTTAAAATATGCCGGCCATACGGTTACAGTATCCGTAGGTATCAGTGGTTGCAGGGAATCGTTGTAAAATACCACCTGCAAGGAGGGCAGGGCTGATGAATCAACGGACATGGAAGACTGATTCCAGGAATAGGAATACGATGTATCATTCATAAAATAAAGACTATCCTGTATCTGGTTATCCACCCGGAAGGAGGGTGCAAGGGTAAGGGTGGAATCAATGACACCGGTATGCCGGTACACTTTCAGAGTCGCAATCCGGTCATAAATGTCACAGCCAAAAGACGGGCAACTCAACTGGTAGCGCAGAAGTATTTTATAAAAAGAGAGGGAATCGGGCGGAAACAAAAAAACGGATCTGCCCGAATTACAATTCTGGTGCAGAAACTGGTTAAAGGCCTGTACATGAATGGTATCCCCTGTTGCTGCTCGTGATGGACTGCCCCAGAAAGATGCAAGGGTAACGCAAAGAAATAAGCGGATAAGGCATAATTTGTTCATCTTGTTTAGCTTTGGAGTAGAGATTTCAAAACTACTTATAATTCCATAAGAAAGAACCGGGAATATGGTATTTTACGTTGCAATTATTACATTCATTTCAAGCGTCATTGCAGGAATTGTCCTGACCATAATTTATAAAAAAGTTCCCATGCATCTTTTTTATATGTTACTGGGCATTCACCTGATTTTTCTTTTTGGATTCATTGCCTCCCTGATCATTCAAAAAGCACCTGCAGGTCCGGGCCGCTGGAATTATTTTTTTCTGGCTTTCGTCTGTTCAGGTGTGGTTTTCAGTGGTATGCTCTGGCGAAGCGAGGCTCCCCTCCCATTCCGTATTTACTTTGTTTTGTTTACTGCAACCATTGCCATGTTCCTCTTTTCGCCTTCCATGACAGTAAACTTTCTCCTCACAACAAAATATACAACCAATCTGGGCCCTTCCTACCTCATCACAGGGAATTATTACATCGAATCCCAAAGCATGGATATCGGGGACGGGAAAATTCCACATTATAAACTGGTAAAGAAACGCGGACTGTTTCATCAAACTATTGCCAGGGACCTGGATTTCAAGGGGACTCTGGATTCCGTACGGTTACTGGATTTCAGGGACAGAATTCAGATTTCGTTACGCGGATACTCATCCGTAACAACGTATGTAAGCACGATTGTTGACAGTACTGACCTGGATATACCCCTGACAAGAAACAGGCAAAATGAAATTGAATATAAATTGTAGAATCCTGATACAGGTCATTGAATTAATATCCTAATACCATGATTAAACCACAAAGCATTTTCCTATACCTGTTGTTTTCGCTTTTTGCATCTCCTGCTGCACAGGCACAGTTACCCGAAACCGATATTTACCTGCTTGACCTGAAAATAACAGGTGATTCGGTCCTTACAGGAAAGCCGGAGAATATTACCCACCGGAAGGGTTACGACAATCAGCCATGCTTCACACCGGATGGCACAGCCATTCTGTATATTGCGGATACGGATTCAGGCTCTACTGATATTTTCAGCTATTCACCAGAAAACAGGTCTGCCACACGATTGACACAAACTCCTGAGAGTGAATTTTCACCTTCCCTTTCTGCCGATCAGGATTTCCTCACCGTTGTGAGGGTTGATTCCGACTCTGGCCAGCGCTTGTACAATTATCCTTTCCCGGGCACAGACAAACCTGTATTGATAAAAGAATCTGATTCCGTCGGATATTATTGCCAATTGGACAGAAATACTTATGCTCTCTTTATTCTGGGTGAACCTGTCACACTTCAGCTATTGGACACCCGGACCGGGATCAGAATAACAGTTGCCGAGAAAATCGGCAGGTGTATCAAAACACTGCCCGGTAAAAAAGAATTTTATTATTCCGATAAATCCTCTGACTCTTCCTGGTATATCAACAGCATGACATTCGATGGAACGGAAAAAAAGCGGATCGTACCCACACTTCCCGGAAGTGAAGATTTTTGCATTCTCCCTGACGGAAGTTTCCTCATGGGAAACAAAGGAAGATTGTACCGGTATATTCCCGGTACTAAACAATGGAAGGAAATTGCCGATCTCAGCATGTACCTTTCCGATTTTTACAGGATTGTTTCAGATGTTACCGGCAGGCATCTTGCGCTGGTTGTATTTTCTGGTGATAAGCCATGACAGACACTGCCATAAATGATTTTATCATTGTCGGACATGGCATTGCCGGCTCCGTTCTTGCCCAAACCCTGAAAAAGCGGGGTGTTAAAGTCCTGGTTATTGATGAGGGTGCAGAAAATACTTCATCCAGGATATCTGCAGGCTTTATCCATCCCGTTACGGGGAGGAGAAAGGTACAATCCTGGATGGCTGAAAAACTGCTTCCGGCAGCCGATACATTTTACGAAGAAAATCATGATGAGGGTACGCCTTCTTATTTTCATAAAATGGATGTCCTTGAAGTAATCAGGGGGAAGCAGGAATATAATACCTGGAATGAAGTCAGTGAAAAACCATCTGTAAAGAAATACCTTACCGGAATACCCGATCTCCGTGAATACAAAAAAGTACTTCAGGATTTTGAAGGTATCATTGCATTGAAAGGCTCCGGATGGCTCGATATGACAGGGTTCATTTTGTGGTCTGAAAAAAAACTTCGTAACGAATCTTCATTCTTGAAAGCCCGTTTTGATATTTCCCGGCTCAGGCATGAGAAGGGGCTACATACCTATAATGGAATCCGGGCAAAGGGAATAATATTTTGTGACGGACTGACTGCACTTCAGCATACTCTGTGGAGTTTCCTTCCGTTAATACCCGTGAAGGGTGAAATTCTCACCATAGAATGTAACGACCTGCCTGCAGATCACATACTGCTCTGCGGAATGTTCATTATTCCACTGGGAAATTCGATCTTCAGGGCAGGATCCACCTATTCATGGGATGAGCCGACACCGGAACCAACGGTACAGGGAAAACAAAAAATAATCCATAAGCTGAAAAAATCACTTCACTGTGAATTCAGGATTTTAGATCATCGTGCAGCGTTCCGTCCAACGGTCAAAGACCGGAGGCCGCTAATCGGCCGCCATCCGCAATACGATTCCATTTACACATTTAATGGCCTGGGAACGAAAGGCGCCTCACTTGCACCCTATTTCGCTGACCATTTCAGCAATCACCTGACGGAAGGCGCACCGTTGAATGAGGAGATAAATATTTCACGCTTTCTGGCATAGCACTTCCGGTTAAGAACATTCAGTATTCTGCCCATGACAAATGCTGCCAAATGGGTTATCAATATTACCCACAGATGTCCGGAAATCACAGCAAAATCAAAAGGTTTAATAGCTCCCGGCTCTCTTTCTCAGAAACCATTCTGCAGCCAGCAATATCATGATGAGTCCGAATACCCATTTCAGATTTATCAGATCCTGAAGTTTACTCCTGGAATAGGAAACGGTACGGATGTCTTCACGTTGTTGAAGATCCCTGCTTAATTTATCCAGTTGGGAGGGAAAGTACATATTACCTCCGCTTTTTTCGGCGAGGGAAAATAATAAATGATAATCTGCAACGGATTCCGTCTGCTCTGCCTGCAGGGGTACAACGGTAAATTCTCCTTCGGCTGCATACACCTTTTCACCAAGCTTTGCGGTGGCCTTGTATTTATAATTTCCCGGTGAGAAAAAACCTGCATTCAGGTTGTAGGCTTTTTCTGTTTTTGAGAAGATATAAGGGAATGATTTTCCTCCCATGTCCGTCAGAACAATATTCACGTCAGGACTGTTCACCGGCTCAAAATTGTCGTTGTACAATTCAGCATTGAGGGTTACAGGTTCATTCTCATTAAAACTGGTTTTTGCAATGATCCTGAACTTCGACCGGTTTTCTTTAATGCAAAGGTTTTGCACGGTCTTAAATAAAAGTTCATTGATCGCATTGAAATTCCCGGTGGTTTCAAAATCACTCAGACGCCACCTCCAAATTCCTTCTCCGCATAACACAGCTGTTTTGACGGGACCGTTCTCATTGAATAACAGCAGTGGATCACCCGAACTTACATTTCCGATCTTCTGGGTGAGAAGAAAATAATTATTCGTGGTGGAAGTATATTTTCCGAATGGGGTCAGTAAAGGCGGAAAAGCGGGGATGGTCTGTTGGGTTGCATCGTCAAGCTGAAACAGAGAAAAATCAGGATTGACCCGGGCCTGAACTGAATTATATTTCCTGATACCGGAGGTAATCTCAAGACCTGAATGCAGGGCATTGAAGGAATTCAGACTTGTTTGTGTTCCTAATATATACAGGACAGGCGTACCAAATTCGGTAGCCTTCTTCAGGAGGTCTGCTACCCCAAATTCATCTGAAGGCAGGTTGTGAAGCACCAGCAGGTCATAACTCCGGTTAAAATCAACGGCTTTGGAAGCACGAACAACCTTTACCTGGTAATTGTCACCCGCTTCCAGTGATTGCCGGAATGCACCTGCATCGGGATGAGGGGCGTTTACTACAAAATAAATTTTCTGGCGGTTGTCAAGTACCTGAATAAAAACATCCTTTTCGTTATTCTCCTGCGTGATTTCACCGGGTAATGGGGTCAGTTTAATTTTAAGATGTATGGTTCCCTTTT
>JADZBN010000051.1 GCA_020852075.1 Bacteroidia bacterium | reverse complement strand
CTCGATATCGCTGAGGTTGGTAAGATTTCCCGCATAGGTGAGTTTGTCGAAATTAACAATCCGGTATTGCGGATATTTATTTACAAAGAGCCGGACGACATGGGATCCAATAAACCCCGCACCACCGGTGACCATGATATTTCCTGCACGTGAGTTCATTATCCGGTTATTTTATTGGAATTCCGGGTCATTTGTTTTTCCCAACCCCAGGCGGAATTCATGATCTCTTCCAGGGATCGGGTAGCTTTCCAGCCCAATTCACTATTTGCTCTGGCAGTATCAGCCCATACTTTCTCCACATCACCGGGCCTTCTTGGACCGAAATTGTATTTTAGTTTTATTCCGGTGGAATTCTCAAATGCCGTAATAGCTTCCATTACCGAGTATCCCCGACCCGTACCGAGGTTATACAATTCAAACGGCTTTTTATTTTTTTTATGGATCAGCCGGTTAACAGCATCCACATGAGCCGTTGCTATATCAACAACATGAATATAGTCACGGATACACGTGCCGTCGGGTGTATTGTAGTCATTACCAAAAACGGTAAATGACTCTCTTTTCCCAATGGCGGTCTGTGTAATTACCGGACCCAGGTTGTTGGGCGCATGAAGAGGATATTCGCCAATCAGGGCAGAGGAATGCGCTCCTGCCGGATTAAAATACCGCAAGGCGATTCCCCTGAAGGGACGGGCCAGAATGGAATCGCGGAGAATTTCCTCTCCGATTTGCTTGGTGTTCCCATAGGGAGATTCGGCGGGTTTCAGTGGGGTTGATTCTGAAACAGGCTGAGCGTCCGACTGCCCGTACACAGAACAGGAGGAAGAAAACAGGAAGTTATCAAAACCAAATTCCGCATACAATTCAAGCAGGTTTATCAGCGACAGGAGGTTGTTCCGGTAATATAGCAGGGGCTTTTCGACCGATTCGCCTACAGCCTTAAATGCCGCAAAGTGAATGGTTGCATCAACCTTATAAACAGAAAAGAATTTTTTCAGGTCTGCCTTATTACAAACATCAATATTGAAATAGAGGGGGCTTTTACCGGTAATCTTTTCAATGCGGTGTACAACCTCTTCCCTTGAGTTGGAGAGATTGTCAATAATGATTACTTCAAAGCCACGGTTCAGCAGTTCTACCACTGTGTGTGAACCGATATATCCCGTACCTCCTGTTACAAGTACTTTCATGTTACAGACTCCAGTATCCTATTTCCGGCAAACGGCCTTTGTAAACTCCTTTAATGTCAACAACCAGGCCGTCTTTATTCATACGGTCACTGAACCAGGTCGCTGGCAGGTTGAGGTATTCTTTATGATTTACAGCGATAATAATTGCATCATATTTTCCAGATGGTTCGGGTATCAGGCTGAATCCGTATTCTTTTTTCAGTTCATCAGCGTCCGCCTTAGGATCCACCACGTCCACACTGACACCATAGGAGATCAGTTCCTTTACAACATCCGCTACTTTTGAATTTCTGGTATCCTCTACATTTTCTTTAAATGTTGCACCCATTACCAATACTCTCGACTTGCTGACATCCTTGCCGGTTGCAATAATCTTCTTCACGGTCTGTTTTGCAACATAAAACCCCATACTGTCATTTACATACCTTCCGCTGTTAATTACCTGTGCATGATATCCGAGTTCCTGTGCTTTGTAGGTAAGATAATAAGGATCCACACCGATGCAGTGTCCACCTACCAGGCCGGGCTGAAACCGGATGAAATTCCATTTTGTACCGGCAGCTTCCAGGACATCATAGGTGTTGATTCCCATTTTATTAAATATAATTGAAAGCTCATTCATTAAGGCAATGTTGACATCCCGCTGGGTATTTTCAATAATTTTTGCAGCTTCTGCAACACGGATGGAACGTGCTTTGTACACCCCCGCTTTAACAATAATCTCGTAGGTTTTGGCGATGTTATCAAGGGCTTCCGGGTCACTTCCTGATACAACCTTCAGTATTCGTGAAATGGTATGTTCAGAATCCCCGGGGTTTATTCTCTCAGGAGAATAACCGAGTTTAAAATCAGTATTAAATTTCAGACCGGAGGTTTCTTCCAGAATGGGAATGCAGTCTTCTTCCGTACAACCCGGATAAACGGTGGATTCATATACCACATAATCTCCTTTCTTAAGTGCCTGACCGATAAATTTTGTGGCACCGAGAAGTGGCTTGAGGTCGGGAAGATTGTGTTCGTCAATAGGTGTAGGAACCGTAACAATAAAAAATGAGGCTTCTTTCAGCTTATCCACCGAGGAGGTAAATTCAATATCACAATTTGAAAATTTTGAACTATCCAGTTCCCCGCTTGGGTCAATGCTGTTCCGCATTTTATCCAGGCGTTCTTCATTAATATCAAATCCCAACACCTTAATATTTTTTGCAAATTCAAGTGCAATAGGTAATCCGACATAACCTAAGCCCAATACGGCAAGTTTTTTCTTTTTTTCTTTCAGCTCCTGGTACATATTACTTTATGGAGGATTATTTCTCCAGTTTTTTTAATTTTCTGTGTGAGTAAATTCTTTCAATGATATCCACAACTTTGAGGCCCTCAAGGGCATTGGTAGTGGCAATGGTTCTTCCTTTCAGAGTGTCAATGGCGTTCTCAATAATAAAATGATGATTGGCAGCGGATCCTTTATAACTGCCATAATCATTGGCAGGATTTACAGGCGGTAACTTGGGCATATTGTAATTTTGAATGTGACAATACTCTACCTCATTCATATATTGACCTCCGATTTTAATGCTACCCTTTTCGGCAATGACGGTCATACTGCTTTCCAGATTTTTATCCCAGACGGAAGTTGAATAATTAATACTTCCCATCCCGCCATTCACAAATCCAAAACTTACAAATCCCGAATCTTCGAAAGCGGTAAGGTTGCCATGGTTGAAGTCATCAAAACGGCCTCTGATATCGGTAATATCGCCAAACAACCAGTACATAATATCAATAAAATGAGAAAATTGGGTAAACAGGGTTCCGCCATCAAGGCCAGGACTGCCTTTCCAGTTTTTGCCTGAATAGTACCTGTCGTCCCGGTTCCAGTAACAATTGAGTTGAACAAGAAAAATTTTACCGAGCAATTCCTGTTCCACCAGATCCTTAATCCATACTGACGGTGGCGAGTACCTGTTCTGCATCACACAAAACACCTGTCTGCTGACCTGCAACGCCTTGAAAATTATTTTTTCACAGTCGGCAACTTTCAGCGCCATAGGCTTTTCAATCACCACATTTTTTTTATGCTCAAGGGCTTTTAATGTTTGTTCTGCATGCAATCCGTTGGGGGTACAAACACAAATAACGTCTGCTTCCGGACCGGATTTCAGCATTTCCTCCATAGACAAGAAAAACGGTACATCCGGATCATTCAAACCGAGTTCCGCAGGTGACTTAATGTCGCATATCGCAACAAGTTCTGATTCCGGATTTCTCCGGATCATTTCGGCATGCCGCTGCCCAATATGCCCGCTTCCAACAACAGAAAAGCGGATCCTCTTGTGTTCATCCATATATCTTACTTTATCCTGCGGACTTTATTCCCTTCCAGTTTGTACTCCTGGTTACTTTCAGGACAAACAGCAATTCCTGAAGCATCAAATTTCAGCCGGTGTCCATATTCGCTCATCCAGCCGACTTGTTTCGCAGGATTTCCAACGAGTAATGCATAGGGAGGTACATCTTTTGTAACAACAGCACCCGCACCGATGAATGCAAATTCACCGATATCGTGCCCGCAAACAACTGTAGCGTTCGCCCCAATGGAGGCTCCGCGCTTTACCGTGGTTTTAATATAGTTATTCCTGCGAACCACAGCACTCCTCGGGTTATTGATATTTGTAAATACCATGGAAGGCCCCAAAAAGACATCGTCCTCACATACCACACCGGTGAAAATGGAAACATTGTTTTGAACCTTTACATTTCTTCCTAATACCACCTGAGGTGAAATGACAACATTTTGACCGATGTTACAATTTTCACCAATCCGGCAGTTTTCCATAATGTGTGAAAAATGCCAGATTTTGGTTCCTTTTCCAATGACAGCACCCTGGTCTATGACTGATGTATCGTGAGCAAAGTATTCCTTCTCCATGAATAAGCTATTAAACGGAATTGACAGATTACGAAATTACAAATTAGTTATAACTTGTAATTAATTGAATATAAGTAAGTTGTGAAATCAATCAGGTAAAATTCCGGTATTCGGAATTATACCAATCCTCCCGGGAAAGGTTCCTGAAATAATCGTAGGTAGTTTTCAATCCTTCCTTCCGGGAAACATGAGGCTCCCAACCGAGAATTTCCCGGGCACGTGTGATATCGGGTTGCCTTTGTTTTGGGTCGTCTTCGGGCAGGGGCTTGAATTCGATAGTCTGATCTGTACCTGTCAGGCGGATGATTTCTTTTGCAAAATCCAGGATGGATACTTCGTCGGGGTTACCGATATTGACAGGAAGATGATAATCACTAAGAAGTAATCTGTAAACTCCTTCGATAAGATCATCAACATAACAAAAGGAACGGGTCTGGCTTCCATCTCCAAATACCGTAAGGTTTTCTCCGCGAAGTGCCTGTCCGATGAATGCTGGCAGCGCCCGTCCGTCATTTAGTCTCATTCGGGGTCCATAGGTATTGAATATCCTGACGATTCTTGTTTCGAGATGATGCACTTTGTGGTATGCCATAGTGATGGCTTCCTGAAACCTTTTTGCTTCATCGTAAACACCCCGGGGCCCAATGCAATTCACGTGGCCCCAGTAATCTTCATGCTGCGGATGTACCAGCGGGTCTCCGTACACCTCTGAGGTGGAAGCCACCAGGATACGGGCTTTTTTTACCCTTGCCAGACCCAGGAGATTGTGAGTCCCCAGGGAACCGACCTTCAGGGTTTGAATGGGAATTTTCAGATAATCAATAGGGCTGGCCGGAGATGCAAAATGCAATATGTAATCCAGATTGCCGGGCACATGTACAAAGCCGGAAACATCGTGATGAAAGAATTCGAAATCCTGACGGCTGAAAAGATGCTGGATGTTTTTTAAATCGCCCGTTATCAGGTTATCCATTCCAATCACATAATACCCTTCCTGAATGAACCTGTCACAAAGATGCGATCCAAGAAAGCCTGCTGCCCCGGTAATAAGAATCCTTTTTTGGCCCTGCATAGAGTATTCTGTCAGTTTATTTTCTCTCTTCCAATACTGTAATACGTAAAGCCACGTCCGCGCAGGAGGTTAAGATCAAAAACATTCCTGCCGTCAAATATGACCTTTTCTTTCATGAGTGATTTCATTTTGTCAAATTCCGGTGTACGGAATACAGACCATTCCGTGGCAATGATCAGCATATCAGCTTCCTTCAGGACATCGTATGCATCATTACCATAGTGAATTTTATCTCCCAGGATTTTTTTTGTATTTGCGATCGCTTCAGGGTCGTAAGCATGAACGGAAACGCCCTGCTGCAGCAATTCCTGAATCAATACCAGCGAAGGCGCTTCACGGATATCATCGGTGTCCGGCTTGAATGACAGACCCCACAACGCTGCCTTTTTTCCTTTCAGTGATCCCGAAAAATGACCCCGGATTTTTTCAATGAGCTGACGTTTCTGGAATTCGTTGACCTCCATTACACTTTGTAAGATTCTGAAATCATACCTGTGTTCTTTTGAGGTATGAGCAAGCGCTTTGACATCTTTTGGGAAACAACTGCCTCCGTATCCGATGCCCGCAAAGAGGAATCTCTTCCCAATCCTGTTGTCCGCACCGATTCCGATGCGAACGGCATCAACATTGGCTCCCACCCGTTCACACAGATTTGCAATCTCATTCATGAATGTGATTTTGGTGGCAAGAAAAGCATTGGCTGCATATTTGGTCAGTTCTGCTGACCGCTCATCCATGTAATATACGGGATTTCCCTGCCTTACGAACGGCGCGTACAGTTCTCCCAGGATTTTTTTTGCCAGTTCTGAATGGGTTCCGATAATCACCCGGTCCGGTTTCATAAAATCATCCACCGCAAATCCTTCACGGAGGAACTCGGGATTAGAGACAACATCAAATTTCACTGAGGTGTTTTGTCCGATCAGACGGCTTACCTTTTCTGCAGTTCCAACCGGAACGGTACTTTTGTTAATGATAACAGTATATGCAGTAAGCAGCTTTCCAAGTTTCCCTGCAACATCCAGAATATGCTTAAGATCAGCAGACCCGTCTTCACCAGGCGGTGTGGGTAAAGCAAGGAAAATAATTGTTGCATTTTTTATTCCCTCTTCGAGGCTTGTGGTAAACTGTAGTCTTCCCTGCCTGATATTCCGTTCGAAAAGTACATCAAGATGAGGTTCGTATATCGGAACATGTCCTGCCTGAAGTTCTTTGACTTTGTCTTCATCAATGTCAACACAGACCACCTGGTTGCCTGTTTCCGCAAAACAGGTTCCTGTTACCAATCCTACATAGCCGGTTCCGATAACGGCAATATTCATAATGTGATCCTGTTCTTTTTAGTTGGGTAATTTAAAAAAATCAAGTACCGCGCTGGTAATTTTTCCCTGAATTTCCCCGGTCATTTCAGTATGAACCGGCAATGAAATAACACTGGAACAAAGGTACTCTGTAACAGGAAAACTTCCTTCATGGTACCGTTCATCCAGGTAGGCTTTTTGCATGTGAAGGGGGACCGGATAATAGATCATGGCCGGGATATCTCTTTCGAGAAGGTATTCCCTGAGTTTGTTTCTGTCGGCATTTTTAATGATCAGTGTGTACTGGTGATACACATGCTCCGAACGGCTAAATACTTTTGGTGTAATAATATTCGGATGACCGGCGAATGCCCTGTCATATACACCGGCAACGCGCCTTCTTTCCGCAGCATATTCGTCAAGGTGACGGAGTTTTATCCGGAGTATTGCAGCCTGAATGCTGTCAAGCCGGGAATTGACTCCGACCTCATCGTGGTAATATTGCACAGACTGTCCGTGATTGGCAATTTTCCGGATCCTTGCCGCAAGCTGATCGTCATTTGAAAAAAGGGCACCGCCATCCCCAAAACACCCGAGGTTTTTCGACGGGAAAAAGGATGTACAACCGATAATTCCCATGGTTCCGGCTTTGCATACCCTCCCATTGTTCTGCGTATAATTTGCTCCGATGGCCTGGGCTGTATCTTCAATCACATGAAGGTTATGTTTCCGGGCAATTTCCATTACCGCATCCATATCAGCACATTGTCCGAACAGATGCACAGGAACAATGGCCCTGGTTTTTGATGTAATGGCAGCTTCAATAGCCGACGGATCAATGGTAAATGTTTCCGGGTTGACATCCACCAGGACAGGCCGCAGTTTGAGCAGGGCAATAACCTCTGCAGTAGCCACGTAGGTGAAATCGGCTGTAATTACCTCATCACCAGGCTGGAGGTTCAATGCCATCATGGCAATTTGCAGCGCATCCGTTCCGTTGGCGCAGGGTATTACATGTTTTACTGAAAGGTAATTTTCGAGTTCCTGCTGGAAGGCTTTTACCTCGGGGCCGTTTATAAAGGCGGAAGACCTGATGACATTCAGTATGGCTTCATCCACTTCCTGTTGAATTTTCTCGTATTGACCGACCAGGTCAACCATTTGAATTTTTCTCATTTTCGAATTAAATGCAGGCGAAGATAGTCAATTAATCGGCATCCCTCTGAACCGTATCCATGCGCTAACTACCTGCATAGCAGGTTATCACGAGGTAGTTTCCCATGGGATTCGAGGGCGTCAAACTCACCGCTGAGATCCATGTTCATTCTTTCAAAATCCTATCTTTGGGGTTTGATACACACGATGGTAAAAGTAAAACATACAAAAGAGCAATACCTTACCTGGTACGAGAGGATGCTCCTGATGAGAAAATTTGAAGAACGTGCCGGACAGTTGTATGGAATGCAGAAAATCAAAGGTTTTTGTCATTTATATATAGGGCAGGAAGCACTGGTTGCAGGAGCAATGAGTGTCTTAAAGCCGGATGACAACATGATTACTGCATACAGGGACCATGCACATGCACTGGGGAAAGGGGTTTCTGCCAGGGCTGTCATGGCTGAATTATACGGGAAGGCAACGGGTTGTTCCAAGGGAAAGGGTGGTTCCATGCATCTCTTTGATTCATCGGTCCGTTTCTTTGGCGGCCATGGTATAGTTGGCGGGCAGATTCCACTGGGTGCCGGAATTTCATTTGCCGAAAAATACAGGAAGTCGGGAAATGCAACAGTATGTTATATGGGTGACGGCGCAGTCAGACAGGGTGCATTTCATGAAACCCTGAACATGGCAATGACCTGGAGTTTGCCGGTAGTTTTTGTAATCGAGAATAACAATTATGCAATGGGAACTTCGGTGGAAAGAACCAGTAATGTTACCGAATTGTATAAACTCGGTCATGCTTATGACATTCAATCGGAACCTGTGGATGGTATGAGTGTGGAAGCGGTTCATGCTGCCATGGAAAAGGCCGTAGATCATGTTCGGGCGGGCAAGGGCCCGTACCTGCTTGAAATGAACACGTACAGGTACAAAGGGCACTCGATGAGTGACCCGGCAAAATACAGGACAAAAGAAGAAGTTGAAGCCTACAAAGCCAAAGATCCGGTGGAGGTAGTGATGCAAACCATCATCACGAATAAATTCGCTACCACCAAAGAACTGGAAGAAATTGCTACAAGGGTTAAGGATCAGGTTGAGGATGCCGTTACCTTTGCCGAGCAATCTCCCTTTCCTGATCCATCAGAATTATTTGATGACGTTTACAGGCAAAAAGATTATCCCTTTATAATGGATTAATGAACACATTATTTAAACGATAACAATATGGCCGAGATAGTAAGGATGCCAAAGATGAGTGATACGATGACTGAAGGGGTCGTTGCCAAATGGCATAAAAAGGTGGGAGATCAGGTAAAAACCGGTGATCTTGTAGCTGAAATTGAAACTGACAAGGCTACTATGGAATTCGAGTCATTCCAGGAAGGGGTATTGCTGTACCGCGGTGTGGAGGAAGGGAAGGCGGCTCCTGTTAATGGGATACTTGCCATACTTGGCAAAACCGGTGAAGATTTCAACGCATTGCTTGAAGAGGAAAAAAAGAAAATTGCGGCCACGCCCAAACCGACACCCGGAAAGCCATCAGAAGACGGAGAAAAGAAAAAGACTCCCGGGCCGGTAAAAATTAAAGAGGTTGAAAAATCCCCCGCACCTGTTCAGCAAACTGCAACTCCTGTTCCTTCCGTTTCGGGTACACATATCAAGGCATCGCCACTTGCAAAAAGACTTGCGGGGGAAAAGGGTATAGACCTGGGAACGGTGCTGGGTTCGGGAGACCAGGGTAGAATTATTAAACGTGATATTGACTGGTTTAAGCCCGGAATGTTTGTCCAGCCCGGTAATGCACAGACGGCGGTCAGGGAAGAAGGGTTTACAACGGCAGACGTCTCCCAGATGAGGAAAGCAATTGCACGCAGGCTGAGTGAAAGTAAATTCTCCGCCCCTCATTTTTACCTGACCATGGAAATTGATATGGATGCGGTGGTGTCAGCAAGGGAAAGTATCAATGCCGTAACAGGATCAAAAATTTCATTCAATGATCTTATAATAAAAGCAACAGCATCCGCATTGAGGGAACATCCCAGGGTAAATGCCTCCTGGATGGGGGAGACGATCAGATATTACCAGCACATTCATATCGGAGTTGCCATTGCCGTTGATGAGGGACTTGTAGTACCTGTCGTCAGATTTGCAGACACAAAAACACTGAGGGAAATTAACGCCGAAGTCAGGGAATATTCCGGGAAAGCAAAAGACAAAAAACTCCAGCCTTCTGATTGGGAAGGAAATACTTTTACCATTTCGAATCTGGGAATGTATGGAATTGATGAGTTCACTGCCATCATCAATCCTCCGGATGCCTGCATACTAGCTGTGGGCGCGATTCATCAAAAACCTGTCGTAAAAAACGGTATCGTAGTTCCGTGCCATGTGATGAAGGTTACACTGAGCTGTGATCACAGGATAGTAGATGGTGTAACCGGATCGGAGTTTTTGAAGACACTGAAAGCCCTGCTTGAAAACCCTGTTATTCTGCTTG
>JADZBN010000050.1 GCA_020852075.1 Bacteroidia bacterium | reverse complement strand
GAGAAGATGTAGAAGTTAAATTGAAAGACAATGCAGCTATTAACTGGTGTAACACAGCAACGGAACTCACAAAAGAAAAATGGAACTATCTGAAAGTCTTGCAGAAAGAATTTGAGCAACTCCACCCCGACAACTTTGAAGAACTATTGGCGGGAACAAATCCGCCGACATTGTTTGATTAAACTTTTTCTGAAATGATATTTACAGGACAACCATTCGAACGAAGCGGAGTTTGCATTAATTGGGATTATCCTTTTAATTCAAGGTTACATGCGGTTCTATTCTAATTGCTGTCCATCAAGCAATTGGATTCAAAGGTCAATTATTTTGTAATGATTGACTTAAATGTTTTTGAAAATAAATATTATCTGTATTCACAAAGTAGATGGAGTAACTATCATTTATCAGTTTTAAGTTTTCATTTACCTGCTTTATTAGTCCTTTTGAATACCGAAGCATGAATTTTGACCAAAATACTACAATGGAATACTTTCGATTTAAGTTAAATTGATTATTACCTGAATTCGACACGGGATGCATTAGGTATAATAATTTACTGAAGGAAAAAATGGTATCAACGTGAACTGTACTTTTAGGTGGGAATTGTTCAAATTGATTGAGGAAGTTCCAATGTAACGTAAACAATCCCCTTGCATAGCAATTCACATGATAACTGATCAATTGATCCCGATTATTAAAGTAAAGTATCTGGAGTGGTTGATAATGGTTTTTTATTTCCCGCCGATAGGTTGTAGCATAATTAATTAAATACTTTGTGTATAAACTATCAACATAATAACTTTCAGAATCTGATATATGAAGCTTTTGTGCGTACTCTTTTATCTGAGAAGTATTTAATTCTTTAACCGGCCGTATACCTAAAAAAAGCTTACAGCCGGAGTTCAATAGAATGAATGGAATAACACTATACTTTAATAAACATTTCATGCTTTGAAATGCTGGAGTTTGATTGATTCAATCCCCTAAGCAATAATTCATTTTTCATTCGGTAACATTGGCATCAATTCGTACGCTTCCATAACTGCCATAGTTTGAATTGTAACTATAAATTCCTTTTAAGAGAGTAACATTGCTATAGCCTAAAGAATCTGAAATCTGGGTTTCATTGTGTAATCTAATACTCCGTAACCGTCCGGTCAACTGCATATAGCAAGATAAGAAATTAAATTGTCAGGACGGATTTTCAGGGAAGTAATTCTTCAGGAAGGTTAGCTTTCGGATCCGGTAAAACCTCAAAGATGTCCTTCAGCCAGGGAAAGGGCCCGACTCCATTAAATATACAGGTACCCGGCAGAGTGTAAATCATTGCAGCCCGACGAGATGCCAGGTACGATCCTGAAAAAAAGACAGTTCTTTCTTCCGCCGGCAATTTGCCGGATTTGATTTTCGACCAGGTTGTTATCTACTCAGGCCGGACAATACCCAATGTCCTGACTCTGATTTGAGCGGATTTTACAAAATTTATTCTTTTCCCCTGATTCCCTGCAATACCACCGATCTCCGGATAAGCTTTCTGCCAGGATACCAGGCTGTAAGAAATCCAATGAGGGATACTGTGCAGAGGATATAGATAAAGTCAGGAAGTTTTAGCTGTACGGGATAACTGTCCACCACAAAAGATCCACCGGTCAGCGGGATGATGCCGGTCTTCATCTGGATCAGGCAAATGATGAATCCCAGTAGCAATCCGGTAGCCGCTCCGATAATAGTAATGAAAAACCCTTCGGTTAAGAATATCTTCCTGAGCAGCGGGACATCCGCGCCGAGACTGTGAAGAATTCCGATATCCTGCTTTTTCTCAATGATGAGCATGGTTATGGAACTGATGATGCTGAAGGTGGCAATAATCAGAATAAAAGTCAGGATGAGGAATACCGCCCATTTTTCCGAACGCATAATCCTGTACAGGATTTCATGAAGCTGAAGCCGGTTCTTTATTGTAAACTGACTTCCGGCAATTTCAGCTATATTTTTTTGTACCTTTTCCATATCTGCTCCCGGAAAAAGTCCTATTTCAATGGCAGTGAGTGAAGAATCGTAATCCAGTATTTCCCTGGCAAAGCGGATGGGGACCAGTACATATTTCATATCAAAATCCTGCTGAACAGAAAATATGCCTGCGGCCGGAATAAACCTCCTGTTAAATGCTTCCTCAGGATTCAGCAATGAGCCCGGCATTTTTTTCGGTGCATAAATCTCCAGTTGCGAAAAAACATCATTGAGGTTTACATTCAGGTTGTAGGCTATGCCTCCGCCCAATACCGCAAAATCCGTATCGCCCTTTTCGAGCAGGTATTTTCCTTCTACAATCAGCGAATCTATCCCCGTCATTTTCTCAAAACTGCTGCCTACTCCTTTTATGGTGACGATATATTGCTTGTCCCCGTATTTAATAAGAGCATTTTCTTCAATGACAGGAGTAATGTATTTAACGCCATCCACTCCTTTGATTTTTTCCGGATCAATGCTGTTTTCATGAAATGACTTTCCATTTGCTGCGGTAATTGTAATGTCCGGGTCAAAAGCATTGTACATCTTCATGACCAGGTCTTCGAAGCCATTAAAGACAGAGAGGACAATAATAAGCGCCGCCGTGCCGATCGCCACACCTCCCACGGCAATCATGGAAATGATATTGATGGCACGCTGGGATTTTTTACTGAAAAAATACCTTTTGGCGATAAATAAAGACAGATTCATGCCGGATGGTGAGGATACGTCATGCAAGGTAAAAAACCATTATCAGAAAAGCAGGGTTCCGGGTCGTTCACTGCTCCCTGCTGAACTGACTGAGAAATCTCACGTCATTTTCTGAAAACAGGCGAAGATCCTTTACATTATATAACAACATGGCGATTCTTTCAATGCCCATACCGAAGGCATACCCTGAGAATTCATCCGGACTGATGCCGCAATTCTGAAGAACATTCGGATCCACCATGCCACACCCCATAATTTCAAGCCATCCGGTGTGCTTACATACATTACATCCTTTACCGCCACATATATTACAGGAAACATCCATTTCCGCAGATGGTTCCGTAAAGGGAAAATAGGAAGGCCTGAGGCGGATACCTGCCTCACTGCCGAACATTTCTCTTGCAAAGTAAAGCAGGGTCTGCTTCATGTCGGCAAATGAAACGTTCTTGTCTATATGAAAACCTTCCACCTGGTGAAAGAAACAATGCGCTCTTGCAGAAATGGCTTCATTCCTGTAAACCCTTCCCGGCGCAAGTATGCGAACGGGAGGTCTGGTATGTTCCAACACGCGGATCTGAACAGATGAAGTATGTGTCCGGAGTGCAATGGAATTACCTCCTTCGTCCTGCCGTATGAAAAATGTATCCTGCATGTCCCGTGCAGGGTGATTTTCCGGAAAATTCAGGGCGGTAAAATTATGCCAGTCATCCTCAATCTCCGGACCATCCGCAACGACAAAGCCTATTCTCTGAAAAATGTCCAGAATTTTTTTCCGGGTAAGGGAAACGGGGTGCCTTGAACCTTTAGCAAGCGGATACCCCGGCAGGCTGAGATCCATACCATCCGGGATGCGGTTATCACCATCGGATTCAAAGTGTGAATTAAATTCTTCAAGACGGGCTTCAGCAACTGTTTTCAGGTGGTTTACCAGTTGGCCAAAGGCTTTTTTCTGATCGGCCTGAAGGGTTTTCATCTCAGCAAACAGATCGGCGAGTATTCCCTTCCTGCCCAGGTATTTCACCCTGAATGCTTCCACCTGTTCCCTGTCCGACGGCCGGAACTGTTCCACTTCCTCAATGATCCTGTTAATTCTGTCCTGCATGAAAAAATCACTGTATCATTTTTATGGTCATCCGGATGTCCTGTACGGGCCGGTCGCCAGGAGCGGTTTGCACATTGGCAATTTTATCAATGACATCAAGTCCCTCTATCACCTGTCCGAATACGGTATAGTTTTGATCCAGCCAGGGGGATCCGCCCACTGTTGTATATATTTTTTTCTGCTCCGGGCTTAGGGTAATACCCCGCTGCATTTCCATCATTTGCAACTGTTCATCCGTAAATACCTGTCCCTGGACAATGTAGAACTGGCATCCGCTGCTGGCTTTTTCTGGGTTTTCGGTACGGGCAGCCGCCAGTGCGCCCTTCCTGTGGAACAGTGTATCTACAAATTCCGCCGGGATGGTGTAGCCATTTTCTCCCATACCAAGCGGGGTACCGGGCTGCGCATGTTTGGAAAGAGGATCTCCGCCCTGAATCATAAAATTGCGTATTACCCGGTGAAACAGCAGGCTGTCGTAAAACCCCTCATTGGTCAGTTTTATAAAATTATCACGGTGTTTGGGGGTAACATTATACAATAACACCTTCATATCCCCATAATCTGTATGAATTAAGGCAATATGATCCACGGGAGCGGTATTTTTCACCGGATCTTTGCCCTTCCCTTTGTGGGCACTGACCGTAACACTGGCTCCCAAAAACAGCGTAAGAAGGATGCTGGAAATCTTCATGATTTCTGTTAATTTTGTAAACAACAGTTAACCTGCAAATTAACCAAAATCCAATGAATAAAGAAAGAAGCGGCAGAATTACAGGGTACCTGTTTGCCTCAACCTTTGTACTGCTGAGTATTTTTTCTTGCAAGAAAGACGGACCCACCCGTGCCGTTATCTCAGTGATTGATTCCCTCTCCCGGCCTGTGCAGGGTGCCCGGATCACCCTTTGGCAGGACACCGCCGTGAACAGTACGAATGGCGTGAAATCCAATGTGCGCGTGACGAAGACCAGCGATGCCGCAGGCCGTGCCGAGTTTGATTTTGAACTGGAAGCATTTTTAAATATCGAGGCGGTAAAAAATGCCGATACTGTAAAAAGTTTTATCCGGCTTGAAGAGCATGAAACGGTAAGCCGTACGCTATCATTTTGAACTTTTCAAGCTTCCCGTAATCCGGATTCATTTTCAAAATAATCCAGAATGGCTTGCTTGAGAAGCAGGTCTTGTTCACGCAATGTCAATGCGGGAAGTTTTCGTATCAATTTCCAGTGTGGCCAGCCCTGTTCGTCCAGCCCTGTAAGTTCGTAGTATCCAAACCGGCTGAGCAACCGGCATACTGCAATATGCATCAGATCCTGTTTTTCATCCTTGGTGTATTTCATGGGGCCTCTGCCAAGTTCCTGTACTCCAACCAGAAAAAGAACAGATTGCAGGTCAGGCGCTTCGCCAAACTGTAAGGCAAGACGTGCTGTAAGGGTTTCCCAACGATGTTTTAGAATTCCGAGGTCCGTTTTGTCCATCGGAAACAAAAGTAGAAAATCCTTTTTGCGTTGACTTTTCATAACTTTATACAGGTCACTCACTCCCTTTTTTTACCTTTGAAATCCCCAAAATTCCTTTTCAGTCTTTATGATTTCAAAACGTCTGGTTTTCGCCTGGGTAGTATTGTTTGCCATTGTATTTTTCCGGACAGCAGAAGCTTCGGGACAAAACAAGTCGGGCAAGCCGGTGGATGTGGTAATTTGTATGGATTTGAGCAGCAGCACCAACGGTTTGATTGATCATATGCGCAACCATCTGTGGGATTACTGGTATTTTTTTTCCCGCTGCCAGCCGTTGCCGGATTACCGGATCGGTATTGTGGTGTATTCACGGTTCAGCTATGGAAAGCAAAACGGGTATTCAAGGGTCCTTAAGGATCTTGGTACCGACTTCGAACCGCTGAGTGCTCAAATGTTTCGTATCCCGTCCAGAATTGAACGGGGGGATCAATATGTAGGTGCAGCACTATTGACCTGTGCCAACAAAATTTCCTGGTCAAAAAACCCAAATGCTCTTAAGATGGTTTTCCTGGTTGGAAACGGTGATGTAAAACTTGGCGGGGAAGATGTGGACCTGGCCATCGAAAAGCTGGTGGCACAAAATGTCATTGTGAATACCATTTATTGTACGGTTCCCGGTGAACGCAAAGTCATCCGTGAATGGCAGCGGATTGCAGAGAACGGCAGGGGAAAAATGACGGCGATCTCGCTCCGCAACCGTTATTTTGACCGGCTCAACGGATTTAATATGAAAAGATTCCGGGCGCTTAACCGGCATTTCAACAACACGTATTTATTCTACGGTCAGGGCGGGGCGAAACGCTGGAGGCTGCTGCAGGAAGAGGACAATCATATTTATGTGACCAACACGGAAGGATACAGGTACAGGGCGTTGTATAAAATATCGGACGATTATCAGAAGAAAAATTCGAGGTGGGATCTTGTTGATCTTTATACGAAGAATCCGGTTGCCTATATGGATGTTGACAGAAAATTGCTGAATGATACCTGCAGGAAAATGACCAAAGATCAGCTGAAAGCATACATAATTTACAAAAAATACGAACGGAAAAAGTTGTCTGCCATGATTGCTGATATGGTTGCGGAAAAAGAACTGAAGGATAAGGAAGACGGTAAAGTGGTGGAAAAGAATATGGCAACGCTGGATGTTGTTATCATTAAAATGATCCGTGATGCGCTCAGGGAGCGTGGTTGTGAATGCATCTATTGAAAAATGGCGGGCTGGAATAAATGGCTTTTCGGAGGACTTGGATGGGCACTGGCGGGCCCAATCGGAGGGATTATAGGATTCGCACTGGGATCTGTTTCTGAAGAGGCGGGGGCATCATTAAAATCAGAACCCAAAATTCTGCCCAATGATTTTAGCGCTGCATTATTGGTATTGTGTGCAGCAGTAATGCGTGCAGACAACCGGGTGATGCGTTCGGAACTTGACTATGTACGGGTGTTTTTCAACCGGACTTTCGGAGAGAATCATACGCGTGAACGCATGCTCCTGTTCCGGGAAATTCTGAAACAGGATATACCCATCGGCACCGTATGTGAACAGATCGGCCGGCACATGGATGTGTCGGCAAGACTGGAACTGATGCACCTTCTTTTTGGCCTGGCGGCAAGCGATGGAGAAATCGGTAAAGCAGAGCTTTCAGTGCTCGGCCATATCTCATCCCTGATTGGCGTGAATCCCAGAGATATGGAGAGTATCAGGGCAATGTTTATAAAAAACGTTACCTCGTCATACAAAATCCTTGAGGTAGATCCTTCTGCTTCGGATGCGGAAATTAAAAAAGCATACAGGAAGCAGGCTATGAAATTCCATCCTGACAAGGTTCATCACCTGGGACCGGAGTTCCAGAAGGATGCCCAGGACAAGTTCCGGAAGATCAACGAAGCGTATGAAGCCATCGCCTCCGAACGTGGAATGAACTGATCTGTTTTTTTCGGAGGAATTTTTAAATTTCCGGATAATTTTGAAAATGAATACCTTCCTCCATGAATTACATTGATCTTTTCCTTTTGGTTATTCTTCTTTTTGCCATGGTAAAAGGATTCCAAAGGGGATTTGTGTACGAACTTGCTGTGCTGGGGGCATTTTTTCTGGGTTTGTATATGGCATTCCATTTTGCAGACTGGCTGAATCCTTACATCCTGAAGGTAGCGGATATCAATGGAAAAACACTGAGCGTCATCAGCTTCTTCCTGATGTTTTTGGGCGTAAGTATCGGCATTCAGTTACTGGCAAAACTTTTAACCGGGTTGATTGAAATAACAGCACTTGGCATGTTTAACCGGATTGCAGGAATCATTTTCGGCGGATTAAAAATGCTGCTTTTTCTGAGCCTGGTTATTTTCTTTTTTGACAAGGTTGATGAAAAATACCAATGGCTGCCTGCTGAAATGAAATCTGAATCAAAACTCTATTATTCCATGCGTAACCTGGCTCCGTTGCTTCTTCCGGTTCTCCATAAAGCGAAGGAAGAAATACTGAAGCAGGAGAAAATTACAATGACGAATATAGATCTTTCCGTACCACTAAAATAATTTTACCATAAGGGATGAGGTATTGTACAGAAGTTTTAAATAAAAAACATCTTGTGTTAAGCATTCCTTGTTTTTAGTAATCAGGCTTTTCAGGACATTGCATTGGCAGAAGCCAGTCATTTTATTAAGATGCAGGAACCTGAGCAGAAAAAGATCTGCGAAAATCAGCGGGATATGATGGAGCAATTTATATTTCCCGCAGATTGCGCAGATAACCGCAGAAAAAGATCTGCGAAAATCAGCGGGATATGATGGAGCAATTTATATTTCCCGCAGATTGCGCAGATAACCGCAGAAAAAGATCGGCGAAAATCAGCGGGATCTGCGGGGGTAATTTTTGTTT
>JADZBN010000049.1 GCA_020852075.1 Bacteroidia bacterium | reverse complement strand
GTCTCATGAGGTATTACATCATTGCAGGCGAAGCTTCCGGAGATCTTCATGCCGCCAATCTCGTGAAAGAGCTGAGTAAACTGGATAACCACGCTCAGTTCCGGGGTTGGGGTGGTGATAAAATGGAGTTGGAAGGAGTGGAACTGGTCAGGCATTACCGGGAACTTGCCTTCATGGGTTTTACCGAGGTAATCATGAACCTCCGGACCATCCTGAAAAATATTGAGGTTTGTAAAAAAGATATTCTGGATTTTCACCCCGACGTACTTATCCTGGTGGATTATCCGGGATTCAATTTGCGCATTGCGTCCTTTGCGAAGGAGAAGGGCATCCGCGTATTTTATTACATCTCACCCCAGGTGTGGGCATGGAAGCAGTCCCGGGTTTATGCTATCCGGAAGAACGTTGAAAGGATGTTCGTAATCCTGCCTTTCGAGAAGGATTTTTATTCCCGGTTTGTCTATGCCGTGGATTTTGTAGGACACCCCTTGCTGGATGCCCTGGAAGAACGAAAAAAGAACATTCCTGCCCGGAAAGAATTTCTTGAAAAAAATTCCCTGCCGGACAAGCCGGTCATTGCAGTACTTCCCGGAAGCCGGAATCAGGAGATTCGTGCCATGTTACCGCTGATGCAACAGATCCGAAAAGATTTTCCGGAGTATGAATTTATCGTGGCCGGCGCCCCATCGCTTTCCATAAATTATTATCAGCAGGTTTTACCCGGCAAAAACCTGAGGGTCCTTGAGAATCAAACCTATGATCTGCTCAGCCATTCTGTAGCTGCCCTTGTAACTTCCGGTACCGCCACACTGGAAACTGCCTTACTGGGCATTCCTGAGGTGGTGTGTTACAAAGGCGGAAGGCTTTCCTATATGATTGCCAGGGCTTTGGTTAAAATCCGTTTTATTTCTCTCGTAAACCTGATCATGGACCGGGAGGTAGTATGTGAACTGATCCAGGATGAACTGAACGTAACCAGGCTGAAGGAAGAACTGAAAGCCATTCTGGAACCGCTGCAAGCGGAGAAAATGAAAAATGATTTCCGCCAGCTCCGCCAGAAACTCGGTGGATCCGGTGCTTCCGTAAAAGCAGCGTCACTCATGTATGCTTACCTGAATGAGCCGGTAGATTGAAGGAATACCTACTTAATTAGGGTGAATAATTGAAATGAAAATACAGATGGATTTCGTACAGTAATCAGGGGAATTATTTTTGCCTGTGAATTTTGCAGGACAATCTCCGCTGATACGGGTGCTTACTGTAGTTGTTGCGGGCATTTTCCTGACAGATTTTCTTTTTATTGACCCGGGAGTTCTGCTGGTTTCATGCCTGTTTCAGTTTTTGTTCCTGATAATCCTTTACCGCAACTATTTCAATTGGATATCCTATCGCCGCAGGTGGGTATATGGAATTTTCGTGTACCTTTTTTATTTTTCACTTGCCTTTTCCGTCAGTTCACTGAAAAATGAAAAATATTTTAGCAGTCATTTTTCAACCTATTCCGGAATTCAATCCCTTTCCGGAACGATTTCCGGCGATCCCACCATTACCTCATCGGGGAAGATACGATGTATCCTTGCTGTCAGTGGAATTTATGCACATGGTATTTCTCACGCATGTGAAGGACACCTCCTTCTGTACCTTGAAAAGAAAGACAGCCTGAAGATCGGCTACGGTGACCGATTGAAGGTGTTTTGCAAACCGTCCCCAATAAACAGCCCGAAGAATCCCGGGCAGTTTGATTACCGGTGCTGGCTGGCCCGGAGGCAGGTGTTTCATCAGGCATTTGTCAGAAAGGAACAGTATTCAGTGACCGCCCGGGGTGAGGGAAGCCGGATAAAACAAGTGTGCCTTCATACACGCGATAAATTACTTCGTAACCTGCATCTGTCGGGAATCAGCGGACAGGAGTATGCGGTGCTGTCAGCCATTTTACTGGGTTATGAGGAGGATATTGACAGAGAAACCATGGATCACTATTCCGCATCAGGTGTGATTCACATACTCAGTGTATCTGGAATGCATGTGGGTATTATCTATTCCGTAATTTGGTTTTTGACGGGTCAGATCCGCATGATTAAAAAAAGTACTGCTGTCCGTCATCTGCTGGTAATCATAACCGTCTGGTTATATGCCGGAATTACGGGAGCCTCACCTTCCGTTCTCCGGGCTTCAGCCATGCTTGGATTCGTTTCGGCCGGGAAAATAATGTCCAGACAGGCACCGGTGTTCAACTCTCTTGCTGTTTCGGTATTCATTCTGCTGCTTGCCGTGGACACCGGCATGTTGTATTATGCAGGATTTCAGTTGTCATGCCTGGCGGTTGCGGGTATTGTGTGGCTCTACGCACCGCTGTACAACCGGTTGTACTTCAGCAGCACCTGGATGGATAAAATATGGAGTATCGTTGCAGTCAGTATAGCGGCGCAGTTGTTCACATTTCCCCTCAGTGTGTATTACTTTCACATGTTTCCCAATTATTTTCTTCCAGCCAACCTGATAATCATTCCGTTATCTACCCTGGTGATGTTTTCTGGAATGGCACTTTTTGTAATCCCGGAAGGGATGCTTCTCCGGACAGCCGGGCATCTGGCATACTTCCCGGTACACTACCTGAATGAGGCGGCATCTTTTTTCAGTCAACTGCCCGGATCCGTCAGCAGGGATATCCCTCTGACCATGATTTCATTCATCCTGCTTTCGGTTGCCGTGTTTTACACAGGAAAATTTCTGGTAAAAGCCAGGCCAAAATTTCTGCTAAAGGCCATTCTGTTCATCAACGCCCTGTTGTTGTGCTACGTTTGCAGAGAAAACAGCCTGAGGAAATCGCGAACTTTCATTGTTTTTTCTTCCGAGAAAAACGACTGCGTGGGATTCAGACTCGGTAATGAGGCTATTCTGCTGACGGATTCACTACTCCATCATAACCCGTCCATGATCCGGAATCTGACAGGAGGCTGGAGTATGGAACAGCGAGTATCTCCGGAGGTTATTTCTTTCGGAGATTCACAGAAAAATCCTTCACGTCATCTCAACCAGCATCTGATCACCGGTTCATCCTTTATTCAGTTTGATTCACTAAAAATTGCGCTCATACGGGAAAATCCACATAAGAAAATCCGTATTACTCCTGATACAGCGGATATTGCCGTGGTGTATGGCAATGCAATGCCAGATGACCTGCCTCATGGCCTGTTTGTAAGGGAACTGGTATGTTCGGGAACGGTTCGGAAATCTGCATCCGTGAAATGGATGAAATTTTGTAAGGAGAAAAATATCTCCTGCCACCCGGTCAGTAGTAAAGGCGCATATATCCGGTACATGTAATCAGATCTCTTCGGGCAGAAAGGTGCTGCCACATTTGTATCCCCTTTCGGTTTTTTCTACTGTTCCGCAGACATTGACGGGATCATGTTCGAAAAACAGAAGGTAGCCTCTCGCAACGGCATTTTCAAGAAACACTTTCTTTTCCTCCAGGGTTATCAGCGGCCTGGTATCATAGGCCATCACATAAGGAAGCGGAATATGATGTGCAGAGGGAAGGAGGTCTGCACAATACACCAGAGTCTTTCCCTTGTATTCTATCATTGGCAGCATCATGGCATCGGTGTGTCCGTTTACGAACAGTACGCTGATGCCCGGAATGAATTCTTCATCCTCACGGATAAATTTCAAATGACCGCTTTCCTGAATGGGAAGAATATTTTCTCTCAGAAAACTCGCGCGTTCCCGGGCATTGGGTTTGGTGGCCCAGATCCAGTGCCTTTCATTACTCCAGTAGGTGGCGTTTGGAAAGGAGAGTTCATACCCGTCTCTTGCTGCATTCCACCTGACGCTTCCTCCGCAATGGTCAAAATGAAGGTGGGTAAGAAATACATCGGTGATATCGGAGGCATTGAACCCCGATTTCTTTAATGATGCATTCAAAGAATTAAATTCTGTTGGCTCGTAATGCGCAAAGAATTTTTGATCCTGCTTATCACCTAATCCGTTATCAATAAGAATCAGCCGGTTGCCGGCTTCCACCAGCAGGCAACGCATGGCCCAGGTACAGAGGTTGTTTGAATCCGAAGGATTCAATTTGTTCCAGATGGTTTTCGGTACAACTCCAAACATGGCACCTCCGTCAAGTTTGAAATACCCAGTATCTATCGTATATAATTTCATTGAGGTATAAGAATTTTGATGTAAAAATACGGTAATGATCAGACAATACCACAGAAAAACCGGGATGCCGTATCCGTATGCTGAAAAATGCAGAACGAACAATCCTTGTTGGGAAAATGCAATGTAATTCAACGGAAGATATTGACACAGTGAATACAGAACCTTGTATCTTGCGCCTGACAATCATGAATAACAGAAGAATTCATTTAGTTGCCATTGGCGGATCCGCCATGCATAACCTTGCACTGGCATTGAAATCCGGCGGATTCGAAGTAACCGGTTCGGATGATGAAATAGAGGAGCCCTCATTGTCCAGGCTCCGCGCAGGAGGCCTGCTGCCTGAAAAGGAAGGCTGGTTCCCTGACAAAATTACTCCGGAGATACATGCTGTTATTTTGGGTATGCATGCCCGTGCTGATAATCCGGAACTGCTGAAGGCAAAAGAACTTGGACTGAAAATATATTCCTACCCCGAATATCTGTACGAAGCTTCCCGGAATAAATGCAGGGTAGTAATCGGCGGCTCACACGGCAAGACAACTATCACATCCATGATACTGTCCGTTATGAAATATGCCGGAAAAGATGTTGACTTTATGGTAGGGGCGAGGCTGGAAGGCTTTGACACTATGGTACGGCTTTCTGATGCACCGGTCATTATCCTGGAAGGGGATGAGTACCTGAGTTCGGCTCTGGACCGCCGCCCGAAATTCCATCTCTATCATGCCAATATAGGGCTGATCAGCGGCATTGCCTGGGATCATATCAATGTATTTCCGAAGTTCGATAATTACGTGGAGCAGTTCAGGATATTTGCAGAACAGATTCCATCCGATGGTCAATTGCTGTATTGTGAAGAAGATGGGGAAGTCAGAAAACTGGTTCGCTCTTCTTCCATACGGTGTTCCACGGTTGCATACAATATTCCGGAATACCATATTGAAGGTAACCGGACGGTTCTGCATACTGCTTTTGGTGAAATCCCCGTTTATATTTTCGGGAAACACAATCTGATGAACCTTGAGGGTGCCAGGAAAATTTGCAACCTGCTCGGTGTGAACGACCGGGAATTTTATTTCGCCATTCAGGAATTCAAGGGCGCGTCGGGAAGTCTTGAAAAAGTCCTGGAAAGTAAAAATCTGGTGGTATTTCGTGATTTTGCCCATTCTCCTTCCAAACTTAAAGCCACTATTGCTGCCGTCAGACAGCAATATCCCGGGAAACACCTGACTGCATGTATGGAATTGCATACCTTTAGCAGCCTGAGTGACGGATTTCTGGATGAATACAAAAATTCCATGAATGATGCAGATACCGCCATTGTTTATTTCAATCCACATACCATTGCGCACAAAAAGCTTACTCCCATCAGTGAGGACAGAGTCAGGCAGGCTTTTGGGACTCCGTCATTACAGGTGTTATCCGAATCAGCGGAATTAAAAAGGAAACTCATGGATGTTGTAAAAAGTCCCGGAGTATTATTGCTGATGAGTTCAGGTACATTTGACGGCCTGGATATCCGGTTACTTTCGGAAAATGCCCTGTCCGATATCAATTCAGGAAACAGAACCAACGTAATATGAAAAGCAAATTTATCATTTTCCCTGCCGCACTGCTGATCAGCGGACACTTGTATGCCCAGGCGATTATTACATCGCCCACGCTGGAAGACAGGTTTGGAAAAAAGATCGGTAATCTTGGTTTCAGCGAAACTACCAAAAAGCTCGGTAATATCCTGAGTAATACAGTTGTCAGCGATACATTTTACCTGCGTAATGCATCCGCAAATTCCATTTCCCTTCAACTGGAATCAAAGATTCCATCGTACATGACCGTTCAGCTAAGTCAGCAATCCCTGGCACCTTCGTCAGAGGGTTATGTGGCATTTACCTATGATGCATCCAAAAAAAATGATTATGGATTTGTACTTGACAGGATAACGCTGAATACCAACGATGCCGTTCAGCCCCTGAAAGCCCTGAATATCATTGCTTCCATTCAGGAATTTATTCCACCCCTGCCTGCAGGAGATACACTTGCAGTTCAAAAGGCCAGGGTTCCGGTTACCACCTATGATTACGGTACCATCCGGCAGTCGGACAAGGTGTCTAAGGATTTTTATATTTTTAATGACGGTCAGCACGACCTGGTCATTCATAAAGCGAAAACATCCTGTGGCTGTCTGAAAACTAATTTTTCTAAAATGCAGATACCTCCGGGTGACAGTGCTATGGTTTCAATTGCTTTTGATCCCTTTGGCAAGGATGGAAAAGACAGCCGGTCGGTGAGTGTTTTTATGAACGACCCTTCCATGCGTGAGGTTAATTTTGAGATGCAGGGAATAGTAATTAAATAAATAAGCGGTAGTGTATTCACCGTTTTTTCTCTCATAAATTACCCCTGAGTGCAAGGATAAAATTCCTGATAATCCAGGATATGTTTGAAGGCATTATAAAGTAAATCGGCTTCCGTGCTTGCATTTTGCATATACAGCCCAATTCATGTTTTATCATAGACAGACGGAATATGAACCAGTGGATAACCGTTCATGCCGGTTTTTATTCTGCTACTATCACAAGGCAGAAGCAGGGAACAACGCTTCCGGCTTCATTAACCAGGCCTTTACAGCAGAGTGCCTTTCAAAATAAAGAAGGCAATGGTGAAGTATATAACCAGGCCGGTAACATCCACCAGTGTGGCAATAAACGGGGCGGAGGAAACGGCCGGATCAATGCCCAGTCTTTTCAGTATAAGCGGCAGAAAGGAACCGGAGAGGGTTCCGAATATCACCACGCTGATCAGTGTTGCTGCTACCGTGAACCCTATCAGCATCCAGTGGGGGCCGTAGAGATCGGTAAACAGGGTCCAGGCAGCGATGCGGACAAATCCGATAGCGCCGAGTACAGTACCCAATACCAGGCCTGAAAGTAATTCCCTTTTCATGACATGCCACCAGTTTTCCAGAGTGACCTCACCAAGCGCCATGGCACGGATAATCAGGGTCGCCGCCTGGGATCCGCTGTTACCGCCTGAAGAAATTATCAGCGGAATGAATAATGCAAGAACCACTGCTTTACTCAGTTCGTTATTGAAATAGCCCATTGCACTGGCGGTAAGCATTTCGCTGAGAAACAGAATGATCAGCCAGCCGGCACGCTTGGAAATCATATTCCGGAAAGAGACCTTCAGGTAGGGCTCATCCAGTGCCTCGGTACCTCCGAATTTCTGTATATCCTCGGTGTCTTCTTCCTGGATTACCCGCATGACATCATCCACGGTGATGATACCCAGCAGCAAGCCGTTGAAATCGGTTACAGGCAATGC
>JADZBN010000048.1 GCA_020852075.1 Bacteroidia bacterium | reverse complement strand
ATGTCATCGCCCAACGGCTGTTGCTCAGCCAGGTATGCAGCAAGAAAAGCATCGGCAGAGGATGCGGGTGAACTGATACGCATCGGATGATACGGATGTGCCAGTTCCTCTGCCCCCAGGGGAAAGGTAAACGCATCGTTTCCTGTCTTTTTCATGAAGCCTTCCACATAACCGCTGTCACTGCCTGCTGTTGCAATACAATTGTCATTTAAACATAATAAATTTATGGAATCACTCCGCAGGATCCCACGGCTAAGAATCAGCGAATCGGTCAGGGTAACGGGAGATTCCAGTTCAAGGCTTCCCGAGCTTTTGCTGAGCTCTATTTTTTTGAAAACAGGCGTATTGGTGCCAATCCTGCTTATTGACTGGGTTCCGATTCCGTCAAATTTCGCCTTTCCGCCGCCGTAGCCCACCTGTATGGCCGAGGTTCCGTCAAAAATCACACCGGCTGCAAAGGTTGAGGTTCCGGTATAAGCCGGGTAGAGATTCACCCCTGTTCCCTTTTGTATGAAGGTAACTGTATTGTTAAAATCATCCCCCCTGGTACCAGCCATGATGAAGCTATGACCGGTGCCACTGGAATCCATGATGGTTGCCGGGCCATTAAAGGTGTTCCCGCCTGTGCAATTGTCCCCGCCGGTTCCGTACCTTGTTATGGTTGTAGTATCATTAAAAGTAGCTTCATTGAGCTGTATATTCCTTCCGAAATAGGTAAAGTTCCCTTCAAAGGAGGTTCCGCTGTTGACTATCAGTTTGGTGGAAGTATTATTCAGGGTAATTGAAACCGGGTTTGCGCCTAACTGCACAAAGTTCTTCAGCGTCAGATTGCCCGTATAGCTGCCCTCCACATTCAGCCTTGCACTGCTGTCCAGGGTTGTCGTTCCCCCGGCGTTGCCAAAATTCATCCCTGCCAGTGCGTTACTTAAAGTCACCACTCCTTCCATGGTCGCATTGCCGCTGTTACTGATGTAAAAACGATCCGACCCTGTAACCGTATTCAGATTTTGAAATGTCACACTGTCCTGGAAAAGGGATTTATTGATGCTCATAGTCCCTATTCCGTTCTTTAGTAGTACCGGGGCCGCAAAGGTGTCCACGTAGGTATTCCCGCTTGTAAAGGTGCAGGCTCCGGCCGGATTATGATAAATCGTGGTCGCTTTGGCAAAGTAGCTGCCCCCTACCGAAGTACTGCTGGAAGTTCCCGTTGTGGTTATATGGGCTTCTCCCAGGAACCTGGTTCCATCCAGGTACAGAAACGGAGCCGAGGCGTTTATTTCTGCCTTAAAGGAGGATCCACTTTCAAACCACATCCTTGCTGATCCGGTCAGGGTAAGGCTGATGCTTACCGTTGAGTCGGATTGGGTAAAATTCCTGAAATACAGGTACCCTGCACTGAACCCACTGCCCCCTACATACAGGTTCTTACCATCTCCCAGACTGCAGCTTCCCGTAGAATAACCGAAATAGACTTCTCCATCCGGGGTATCGAACGTAATATCTCCATCGTAAGTAGCCGTGCCGTAGTAATTCGACCAGATGTTCTTTCCAATAAAGGTCACATCATCGTTAAACTCATTGCCCGTTCCCCTGTGGGCTACATAGACTTTGGCAGTACCCTGGTTGGCCAGCCACAATCTTGAATTGAATACATCCGGGAAGCTGTCTGATAAGATCAGGTTGGCATTGGCACTGTCTATAATGGATACTGCGCCGTTAAAGGTATTTCCTCCCTTGCTGTTATCGGCGCTTGCCCCTTTCTTCACCACGCTCAGGGTATCGTTAAAAGTAGATCCGTTCAGCAGTACAGAGTTTCCAGTTGCATATACCGATGCCCCGAACCGGGTTCCCGAAAAGATCAGGGTGGAAGTGCCGTACATCACCAGGTTCCCGTTGTTTACCTGTCCGGAGGTAAAGGTGGATGCTGACGAGATGGTGAGTGTATAGGTCTGAAGGTCTACCGTACCGGAGGTCATGGTAAATTTTGTTACCGGAGTATTCCCTGCCAGGTACACATTGTTCGATCCTGTTACAATGGTGACCGTATCCCCGCTTCCAGGAACACCAGAGGGTGACCAGTTTCCGGAAGTGTTCCAGTCCGTGGAACTGCTGCCGGTCCAGGTGAAATTTCCCGCTACAGAAATTTCCATTTCTATCATGCTTAATGCGAATACTGCTAACAGTACTTTTATGGGTGTGTTCATGGGAAAAGCTTTTTTTACGTCTTAGCGGGAAAAAGTAAATGTGCCGGTATAGGTACCGTCGGAGCGTTTGATGCGCAGCCCGGCAAAATACTTCAGCAGGCCCCGGTAATTTCCCAGCCCTAAGTCAATGTCATATCCCAACCTGTGGTAGCTGGTGCCGTCACCCAGGCCCCCCGAAACATCAAACGAAAAATTCCTGGAAAGCAGTTCAGAGCCACCCTCTGTGGTTCCCAGTTTCACCTCCAGGTAATCAATACCCGTGGTGTCATACACGGCAACATGCATCGTGGTCTCAAACCAGGTGGAATCATCCAGCACTGGAAGTCCGCTGAGCATCGTATCGGCAATGGCGACATTGCTTACATCCATACTGACCACCGGGTAAGGATGCTGTGAATAAGCTGCTCCCCCAAACAACATCAGCCCCGTAAGCAGGGAGAGCGATACTGATTCAATACTTCGTTTCATGGGAGGGCCTGTTTGTGTTAGTAATGTTTACTACAAAAATCTTTCAACGAATCATTGCGGCCCTGAACTGAAACCTTAGCATTACAAAGTTTGAGAATTATTTTTCAAATCTCCAAATCTTCACTGAATTTATTCGAAATTTTGATTTATTCCGCTTTGGTATAAATGCCGGCATACATTGACTTCTGGAAGGCATCTCAATATCATACAAGGTATATACCATCAATGATTCCCCATTTTATGCATGATTAAAAAAAATGGCTAATGAAAAATCGAGACAAAAATAATGCTGCCCGCTCCGGTTACAAACCTGGATTGCCGGATCACACACCGATGGAATAAGAATTGAAATTCTATGGATGTTTTTCCTGAATTGATGTATGCATCTTTTTCCATGTTAGAGACGGATTCCAATTTTTGGGGTGAACCGTCAGGAACTCTGAATGAATCATTCCGTGTTCTCAATGAAATCCCATATACCAGCCAGATTTTACAAAAAGACGGTAGTATTGTACATCCCTGGAGGAATACAGGAATATTTGAATCTGTAGGTTGGCTTCATCTTCCATTGACTCCAACCTTTTTTTTATTTCCAAGAGATCTGAAAACAAGGAGTACCTGTAAAGTCCGAATTGAAGGTACTTAAAATTCGCCGTTCATTCCGGCAGTTGACGGAAACGAAGAAACGGAAACAAGTCTGATCGCCTGTTCCGGTGCTGGTGAAAGAGGATCAGTCCTTACGGGGTAATGGAACAATTCCCGCCATTTCTCCGATTACATTGACAAGGTCCTTATCGGAAGGGACAATGATTTTTGCATTTGCAGACAGGGATGTCTCCAATGCCTGAATTCTTCTTAGGATCTGGGCATTCCCGACGAAATATTTTTCTGCAGCTTCATTGACCAATGCAATCGCCTGGGCTTCTCCTTCCGCTTCCAGGATTTTAGCGGTCCTGATGCCTTCTGCCCTTTTGATTTCAGCCCTCTTTTCACCATCCGCTTTTGTTTCAGCAGCCGTTGCAAAATCAATGGCGGCCATTTTTTCATTCTCTGCTTTCACGATTTTGTTCATGGTTTCCTGAACATCCTTGGGTGGATCTATTTCTTTCAACTCAGTCCTCACTATTTCAATTCCCCATCCGGAAGTTTCCTCCATAAGCGTCGTGTAGAGTCCTTTGTTAATCTTTCCCCGTTCGCTGTTTGCGGATTTCAGGGTCATTGTACCAATAATATTCCGGAGGGTCGTGCGTGCAAGATTCACTATCTGGTAGGTGATGTTGTTCACATTGTATTGGGAATTCTTGACATTTTCCTCATCCGATTTTATTTTAAAATATACCTGAGCATCCACCCGTGCATTCAGATTGTCGAAAGTGATGATCTCCTGGCTTTCAGCATTGATCATTTGCTCGGTGATATTTACCATATACATTTTATCAATGACCGGAATGATCCAGTGAAACCCCGGGTTGGCAAAATGATGGTATTTTCCGAGTCGTTCGATGAGTCCGCGGTGCGTTGGCCTGACGATCCGTACACCGAGGAAGAAAATAATTATTATTAAGATAATAATGGGGGTCATTCCGATGGTTGCCATGTTCGTATGTAAATGTTGTTTGTTTGTAGTATCAATGGTGTTCCGGTATCCTGTCCGGGAATTACCAGTTATCTCTGTCTTTGACGATTTTTTCCTTTGTCACCCGGTTTTTCAGGCAGGAAATTACTTCTTTGGAATATGCATCCAGTTGTTCCAGGTATGAAATCCAGGCGATATTAAACGATGATGACTCTTTGTCAAGCCACCTTTCGCAGGCAAAATAAGAGAGTTGCTTCCAGTTGAATTCGGAAAGCTCATATTTAAACCTTCCTTCCCTTGATGCCACGGTAAGGGTGTATTGAACCAGTCCGGCATCGGTTTTCAAGCCGTTTTTGTCTTCCGGATTATGGATCTTAAATCTGGGCTTGCCGGTAATCCTGAATTTGACGGTATCATTCTCCCGTATTACCTCAGAAGGATTCTTGTAAAAGCTTTTGAACCAATCTGTAATGCGGTCATACAATACCTCAGCCGAAGCCCCTTTCACCTCGATGACACCTTCGTACGTAATCAGTTTTGTAATGCTGTCCACGGGTACTGCAGGTAGCGTCACTTCCGTCCTTTTCTGTGCCACTGCGTGCGTCAGCAGGATGGAACACAAAAATGTCATCAGGCCATTCGGGATTTTCATAATTCGCGAATTTGCCTGTAAAAGTAAAAGAAAAAAGCGTGGAATTCCCTTATCCGGCAACAGGAATCCTGATTTTCATTCCGGGCTTAAGGCAGTTGTTTTCAATCTTATTGATTTTGCGAAGCTCATCTACGGTAATACAGTTGTATTTCTTCGCAATACTAAAAAGTGTGTCACCCGGGGAGACGGTATGGACAATATAATGTACAGGGATTTCGTCGCGGAGTGCATTCGCAGGGCTGATTTTTTTCATTTCCTTCGGAGCAACAGTACCCGTTTCTGTTCTGTCGGCTTTTTCCTCTTCCGCATTTACCTTTTCTTTTTCTTCTTCACTTAATATGGGTTTATCATCCTCTTCTTCATTGCCATTGGCGGGATTGGTTACATAAACTTTATGTGTTTCATAGGTATAGATGGCAAACCGCTGTCCGGGATAAATAATGCTGGAACGGTGAGAACGGGAATTCCACTTTTTCAACTGAATGACCGAACAGCCGTAACGTGAAGCAATTTCAGAAAGTGTTTCTCCTTTTTTCACATAATGAACTTTCTTAACCCGTTCGGTGATGTTGACGTAGTCTCCATCCTTGCCCGGGATTTCCGCCGCCACGGCCCCGCCGGGTACACAGGGCCCGAGTTTATCAAGACCGATATTGCTGTAATAATCATTGATCATGTCACGTACCAGGTCATTCCTGAGCCTTGGGGAACGGCATCCGAAAACAATACTTACAAGCCGGTGCTCACACTTGGCCGTGGTGGCTGCAAGACAAAATCCTGCCCTGCGTGTATAGCCTGTCTTCAAACCGTCCACCTCCCCGCTGTAATCAATGGTTAGGTGATTGTGATTTCGGATGATGCTGGAAGTCTTACCGTTGTCAATGGATGCATAGCCAAGCGCAGCTATTTCCCTCACCTCATCATACCTTATCAGTTCCAGGGACAGCAACAACTGGTCAAGCGGTGACGACGCATTGTCCATACTCGCCCTTGCCTCCGGCAATCCGGTAGGATTCATATAATTTGTATGCGTCATCCCAAGTTCCTTCGCCCGTGCATTCATCCTGTCAATGGTGGCCTGAAGGTCACCGTTTCCGATATACCGGGCCATCTGTTCTGCACATTCATTATTGGAAGCAATCATGGCAGCCTTGAAAACATCCCGCAGCGAATACCTGACCTCACTGGTGATGGTTCTTCTGTGTTTCCGGTGTCCCACAACCATTTTCCGCTGCCAGCTCACCGTGTCATCCCATGAAAATTTTCCAGCCTTTATATCCTCCATGGTAAGTAAGGCTACCATCATTTTGGTAAGGGAGGCAATGGGATATGCCAGATCGGAATTCTTTGACCAGACAATTTTATTGTTCACCTGGTCATACAGCAATCCTGCCCGAACTTCTCCTTCATTCACCCGGAGCAGTGTATCCCTTGAAACTTCAATACCGGTATTCAGGAAATCATAATTTGTGGTCAGGACACTGTCATCTCCTGAAATTTCAGCAGCCGTGGTTGTATCCGAGAAGGCAACAATCAGCAGCATCCCGACAATTGCATGTGGGAAAAGAAAGCCCAAAGGACTATATATCCTGTTTCCAGACATCTATAAACCGATTCTTTTAAAAATACGAAAAATCGCAGCCTTTGTCAATGAATTATTGACCTGTGCAACCTATCGAATTTTTCTAAATTTCAAATGAATTATACCGGATTATTCAAAAAACGTTTCTTTTTGAGGCTTATTTTAACCCGGAATTTAGCATTTTTTCGAAACTATTTTGGGGCGAAAATTACACTTTTCTCCGTGAATGTTTTGGCTGTAAAAAGCATCATTTTTCTCAGGTACCTCCCAATGCGCATTTTTCAGCACATGGTTTCTGGTATTTTCCCGCATGTTTATAAATCCTCCCATAATTCAGAACAGCCTTGACAGGCTGGAGCCCTTTAATTCAGGCCGGTTGTTATCCGCAAGTTGAATCAGATTTATTCCCGGTCGCCGTCCGTGTGTAAAGGATCCCAATTCATGAGTCAGTCCCAGAAATGTTGCTCCATTGCCTGTTGCCCATTCGAGGATCTGCCAGGTACTGACCGAAGGCCAGGCTTCCTGGATGGTTTTCATTTCCTCCAATAAGGACAGCGCATGGTTTGAGGCATAGCTGTCCGTGCCAAGGGTAATGGAGGCACCCTCCTTTATGAATGCCGGAATATCGGGAAGCTTGTTTTCAATAAAACGGTTGGCATTTGGGCAAAAGCACCACCAGGGATGACTGCAGTACGATTGTGCCCGGCGTATATCATCCTGACTGGAGTATGTATTGTGTACCAGCAGCGTCCTGGCCCATGATGGAAACCGTGGTATCCATGACTGAAGAGCGGATTTTCCTGTTGCCTTCCAATCTTCATAATCCGGTGCAGCCTCACGGAGAAAGCCGAGCAATGTTCCGGTCCCTTTCAGAAACATTTCGTCCTCCGCAGGAGTTTCCTGGTTGTGTATCGTCAGTGGAATTTCTCTTCCCGAAAAACTTTCTCCGAGAAGTTGCATCAGTTTTTCTGAAACACTATACGTGGCATGGGGGCTGACCGAGGCGGAAAGTCCTGCCTCTCTGAATACCCTTTCCGTCTTTAACCCATTTTTCAGCACCTCTACTGCCCGGAAAGGTGACAGATCAAATACCTCCACAAAAGTATGGTACCGAATCAGGCTCTGCTGCTTTACAGGTATGCTGGCAGGGGTATTTGAAATATCTCCGACAGCAATCATTCCATTTTTCCACATCTCACGGTCTGCATCCTCCATCGCAAGAAGGATGTCCTCTTCCTCCGCCTTTCGCGTTTTTACCACCTCCTTTAAAAAACCGGGCAATCCTGTTGCTTCAGGAATCTTCCCCTTCATGTGGGACAGTTCCAGGTGACAATGGCAATTTATAAGGCCCGGGCAAATGATTCCATGTAACACCTGAACTTTCTCATCACCATCCGCGGTTGGCCTTTCCTGTGTTAACCTGATTATCCGGCCGTCATCCGTAATTTCCAGAAATCCGTTTTTTAACGGCTCTCCCTTCCCCGGAAAAATCCAATCTGCTGTCAGGACAATCATAGATATAGATGATGATAAAAGGATTACAAATATGAAGGAATATGAGCAGATTCGTCTGTTTTGCTTCTGAATTTTTATGATGTTTTCATTTTGAATGAATTCATCTCCTGTCCGGAGCAGGCTTCAGCCTTTGCAAAAGGATAGCATGAATTTCCTGAAATCACCAGCAGCCATTCAGGGCCTGAGGCCTTTTCGTATTTTTGCAGCTTGAACCGGACCCGAGACATACGTACGCTCAGCTTTGATGAGATTTCAGAGTGGTTTTCACGCCAGAGAGAGCCCTCCTTCCGTGCACGGCAGGTTTGGGAATGGCTCTGGCAACGGGGTACGCGGTCCTTCGGAGAAATGAGTAACCTCAGCAAAGCCATCCGTGAAAAACTTGGAAATGACTTTTCCATATTACCGGTAGCATTGGATTCGTACCAGGTAAGCCGGGATCGTACCATAAAAAATGTATATCGCCTGCACGACGGTAACATCATTGAAGGGGTTCTCATTCCTGCTGAAACACGGATGACGGCCTGTGTTTCTTCTCAGGCAGGATGCAGCCTGTCTTGCACCTTCTGCGCTACCGGCAGGCTCGAACGGGTGAGAAACCTTGAAGCGGCAGAAATTGTGGACCAGGTCGTTCTGATGAATGATCAGTCCTGTGAAAAGTACGGTTTCCCCCTGAGTAATATTGTGTATATGGGCATGGGAGAGCCTCTTTTGAATTATCAAAATGTGCTGCGAAGTATCGAAAGGATTACCTCACCGGATGGATTGGGCATGTCGCCTCAGCGGATTACGGTAAGTACGGCAGGTATCAGCAAAATGATTCACAAACTGGGTGATGATGAGGTGAAATTCAATCTTGCCCTGTCGCTTCATGCCGCCAATGATGACAAGCGAAACCGTATCATGCCCATCAATGAACACAATTCCCTGGATACACTTGCGGATGCCATCAATCATTTCCATAAAAAGACCGGAACAAGAGTAACTCTTGAATTTATTGTATTTAATCATTTCAACGATGAACCGGAAGATGCCCGGCAACTTACCGCATTCTGCAGGAGGATAAAAGCAAAAGTGAATCTTATTGAATACAATCCAATTGAAGGCGGGGAATTTCAAAATGCAAGGGAGGATAAAATTGAAGTGTTTAAGAACTATCTTGAAAAGAACGGTATCATTGTAAACATCCGCCGTTCAAGGGGAAAGGACATTGATGCGGCCTGCGGGCAACTGGCCAATAAGAACAAACCCGCATCCGCCCGGATGAAACAAGATCCGGATGAATGCAGGGACTCTTCCACCGGCCAAAGGAATAATTAAAGTTTCTGTCAGGGGAATTTGCTCTCCGTATCCGGGTTTTTGCCGTATTTTCGTAACCCTTATGTCTCTGAACCTGGATGATATCAAAGCACCGATTAAAGGTGAAATGGAGGAGTTTGAAAAAAAATTCCGCGAATCCATGAAAAGTCAGGTTCCATTGCTGGACCGCATCACGCATTATATTGTAAAACGAAAAGGAAAACAAATGCGGCCGATGTTCGTGTTTTTTTCCAGTGGTCTTTGTGGCGGAATCAATGAAACCAGTTACCGGGCTGCTGCACTTATAGAACTGCTGCATACAGCCACCCTGGTTCATGATGATGTCGTGGATGATTCCAATGAAAGGCGTGGGTTTTTTTCGCTGAATGCATTATGGAAAAATAAAATTGCTGTCCTGGTAGGCGATTATCTGCTCAGTAAAGGATTGCTGCTTTCCATCAGTCATCAGGATTACAACCTGCTGAAAATTGTTTCCGATGCGGTCCGGGTAATGAGCGAAGGAGAACTTTTACAGATAGAAAAAGCACGGCGTCTGGATATCGAGGAGCCGGTGTATTTTGAAATCATCCGTCAAAAAACCGCTTCCCTGATTGCTTCCTGTTGTGCCTGTGGCGCTGCTGCTGCCGGTGTATCTGATGAAAAAGTACTCGAGATGCACCAGTTCGGTGAATGGATAGGGATTGCTTTCCAGATTAAAGACGACCTGTTTGATTACGGTCCTTCAGGAAAAATCGGGAAACCGGTTGGTATTGATATCCGGGAAAGCAAAATGACGCTGCCACTCATTCATGCCCTGAGTAAGGCTGGCAAACCAGAGAGGAGAAGGATCATTAATACCATCAGGAATCATAATACAGAGGAACCAGGGATAAAGCAGGTGATTGAATTTGTAAAAAATTCAGGTGGTATTGAATATGCAGAGCATTGCATGCATGAATACAGGGAAAAGGCATTTAGCATGCTGGAAACCTATCCCGATTCTGTTTACAGAAAATCACTGAGAGATCTGGTGATGTTCACTACCGAAAGGACGCATTAACCGGAAAATGAACCTGAACCGCTTTTATTACCTGGTATCGGCGCTGATGATTTTTGCCGGGGCATTCATGTACCTCTCTCCCTCCCTAATCAGCCCCGATCTCATATATCCGGTCAGGGTAGATTCGGTGTATGCAAGGCTGTATTCGGATCCGGTTCGTGAAAACCCCGGGAATGAAGACGAACGGGATACCGAATGGACTTTTTTCACCCCCATGTCTTTTGGATTGCCCTATGATACGCTCAGGGTAATTTCTGATGACGGGATTGCACTTGACGGATGGTTTGTTGCAGCAGCCGATACCCCCGCCAATACCCTGTTGATTCTCCACGACCTGAATGAGAGCCGGATTTCCCTGCTGGATCATATCAAACAATTTCATGACCGCGGACTCAATGTCTGTGTTTTTGATCTGAGGGCTCATGGTACAAGCGGCGGGAATGAGTTTTCCCTCGGATTGCCTTCAGTGCGGGATGTGATCCGCATCACTGACCGGATCCTCAGTATTCCCGGAACACACTACCTCGTTCTGATGGGTATGGGTTCGGGCGCCGCCATTGCCATGCAGGCTGCTGTTTACGATGGACGTTACAAAGTACTCATATTGCAAAGCCCCTTCAACAGGCTGGACACCTATCTTGCACGGTATGCTTATAAAAAATGGGGCAGCATGACTTTTCTATGGGAAGAAATCCTGAGAAGGAAAATCGAAAGGCTGCTTGAATTTCCGGTGTCTGAACTGGATCTGACCCGCCTGGCAAAGGAAGTAAAAACACCCACCTTGTTCATTACCGGCAGCCAGGATGCACTGGTATTTCCCACGGAAGTCCTTGCAATTCAGGACTCTTCAGTGGCAATACAAAAACAGTTACTTTTGATCAGGAATGCCGGACGGAATGATCTTGAGGAAAATGCCGGTGAACAATATTACAACCGGATCACTGAATTCATTAATTCTGCACTACCCAAAAAATCAAAAACTTCCCGGTATAAAAGAATGGCTGTTCTATGATCACCAAGGAAAGTATAGACCGGATATTTGAGACCGTCCGGATCGGGGAAGTCGTAGGGGACTTTGTACAGCTCAAAAAAAGGGGTGTGAACCTGATTGGTTTATGTCCCTTTCACGATGAAAGGACACCGTCCTTCAATGTAAATCCCACCAGGAATATATACAAGTGTTTTGGATGCGGGAAAGGTGGAAATGCCGTGAACTTCGTCATGGAGCACGAGCACTACAGTTATCCCGAAGCTTTAAAGTACCTGGCAAAGAAATACAACATTGACATTGAAGAAACTGCTCCTGATCCGGCAGAAGAAGCGGCACGGGACGAAAAAGAAAGTCTGTTTATTCTGAACGACTATGCCAGGAAAACTTTTTCTGATCAATTGACAGCTTCCGGTGAAGGCATTGCCATCGGCCTGAGTTATTTTCATGAAAGAGGTTTCAGTGATGAAACCATCCGCAAGTTTCAGTTGGGATATTCCACCGCGGAGGGAAGCACATTTACCAATGAAGCGATACGTCAGGGGTACAGGGAAGAATATCTCGAAAAAACAGGCCTTTCGGTAAAAAATGAATCCGGGGCTTTGTATGACCGTTTCAGGGGCCGCGGCATGTTTCCCATACACAACCTTAGCGGCAGAATCATAGGATTCGGAGGCAGGGTGCTGAAAAAAAATGAAAAGACGGCGAAATATGTCAATTCTCCCGAATCGGAAATCTATCATAAGAGCAAATCACTGTACGGTATTTATTTTTCACGGAAAGCCATTGTCCAGCGGGACAATTGTTTTCTCGTAGAAGGTTATACAGATGTTATCTCCCTTCACCAGGCCGGTATTGAGAATGTCGTTGCTTCTTCAGGTACTTCACTTACCGTTGAGCAGATCCGTCTGATCAGCAGGTACACAAAGAACATTACCATATTGTATGATGGAGATGAGGCAGGCATTAAAGCGTCTCTTCGTGGCACCGGGCTGATTCTCGAAGAAGGCATGAATGTCCGGGTGGTATTGTTTCCGGACGGAGACGATCCTGATTCATTCAGCAGGAAACACAGCAACAGTGAAGTTGCAGAATTCATCCATTCGCACGCGAAGGATTTCATTCTTTTCAAAACAGGGCTTCTGCTCGGGGAGGTACAGAACGACCCGGTTCGTAAGGCAGGACTTGTCAGGGAAATTGTGGAAACCATTGCCCTGATCCCCGATCACATCATCCGGACCACCTACATCAAGCAATGCAGTACCATGATGGAAATTGAGGAGCAGGTACTGATTGGGGAAATGAATAAATTCCGTCGTAAACTGGCAAAAAAGGAAAGCCCGGGGCAGGACGTGGAGGAATTGCTGCCTGAAATCCTGAGGCCGCACAGGCAACTGCAGGAAGAATTTTCAACCGAAAGCCAGGAGTCAAATATCATCCGGCTTCTGCTTAATTTTCCGAATCACCTGCTGCAATTTGACGAAGAAAACCCTGAGTCTGAAACATCATCACACAAGCAGATACAAACCTATCAGGTTCCCGTCCGCCGGTATATAATTGATGAGATTGTTCAGGATGATATCTCATTCGAAAACCAGGGATATAATTCCATCCTCAGGCTTTTCTCTGAAATGGTGAATCAGGACGCGGATATTGACATTAATTCATTTCTCAATTCCCCCGAACCCGAAGTGAGCCGGATCTCCGTTGAATTGCTGAGCAACCCTTATTTCCTGAGTGAAAACTGGATGGATATGCACCATATTGAAGTACATGAAGAGCAGGATTATCTGAAAAAATCGGTTGAGAAATCCATCTATTACCTGAAGAAGAAAAAGGTTCTGAGAATGCTGGAAAAAAATCAGAAAGAAATCCGTGAAGCTCAGGAAAAAGGAGATGATTTCAATGAACTGCTCGAAAAACACAAGCAACTGGAGGCCGTTAAAATGGCGATTTCAAAAATCCTGGGTATAGATATCCTCCGATGAGAAGGTCAGGAGGCCGGTACTGTTTTTTTTCGGCTGCCTGTCATCATTTTAAGACTTGCTATTTCCATCTCCGTAAGGAAACGCCAACGACCACGAGGTAAATCTTTCTTTGTAAGTCCGGCAAATACTACCCTGTCCAGTTTCCTGATCTTGTAATCCAGGTGCTCAAATATGCGGCGGACAATTCGGTTTTTCCCCGAATGAATCTCCACCCCTAATATGTTTTTATCAGCCCCCAGCCAGGCTATCTCATCCACTTTGATAAATCCATCATCCAGTTGAACTCCTTCCCTCACCTGCTGCATGTCTCCGGGCTTCAATCCTTTGTCCAGTTCAACCTGGTACACCTTGTGAACCTGGAAGGATGGATGAGTCAGTTTATCCGCAAGGTCACCATCATTGGTAAACATTAATACGCCGGTAGTATTCCGGTCGAGCCTTCCAACCGGATACACGCGCTCGCGGCAGGCTTTGGCTATCAGGTTCATTACAGTTTTCCGGTTTTCCGGATCATCGGTAGTAGTAATAAAATCCTTGGGTTTGTTCAGCAGGATATAGACCATCCGCTCGCCCCTGAGGACCTCATTATTGTATTTGACCGTATCACCCGGTTGAATTTTATACCCCAATTGGGTAACGACCCTGCCATTGACCGATATTACTCCTGCTTCAATCAGTTCATCCGCCTCACGTCTTGAACAAATTCCTGCATTCGCAATAAATTTATTCAGCCGGGTAAGCCCATCATTTTCCTTTACCGGTTTCCGTTTATAACTCTCTTTTCCCGACTTACGTTGTCCGTAAAATTCATGGTCCTCTTTACGGTTCCACTTTCTTCCGCTTCCTGACGGCTGATCCATACTTCCGGTACTGCGACTGCGAAAACCCTTTCCCTTTTCTTCCCCTCCCTCATTATT
>JADZBN010000047.1 GCA_020852075.1 Bacteroidia bacterium | reverse complement strand
TCTCCATGATTTCATCCATGATACAGTCCCTGGACAGGGTTTATAATGAAATACAACCACACCGTATTTTAGTTTACGGAGATACGAATTCAACAATGGCAGGTGCCCTTACCGCAAAAATGCACCATATTCCGGTTACCCATGTGGAGGCTGGAATGCGAAACGGAGACCTGGCAGTCCCCGAGGAACTCAACCGGATGGTAACCGACAGGGTTTCGGATATGCTTTGCTGTTCAACGGACTCAGCCATGCAGAATCTTGCCGGCGAAGGGTATCTCCGGCGAAATATCCTGCTGGCAAAAACCGGAGATGTTATGTATGATGCTGCTGTTTTATTCAACCAGGCTGCTTGCGAAAGAGAGCCAGATCTTCTGCAAGACTGGATGAATAATTATATCCTGTTTACCTTACACAGGGCCGAGACTGTTGACAATCCTGATAAACTTTCATCAGTGTTTAAAGCCATGGATATTCTTTCAGGCAAATTTCCTGTTTTATTTCCTGCTCATCCCAGAACCAGGGAAAGGATGAAACAATTTGGAATCTCCGTAAATTCCACGATGATTGAACCAAAAGGTTACCTGGATATGCTGAACCTGACAAGGAACTGCCGGATGGTAATTACGGATAGTGGCGGATTGCAGAAGGAAGCATATTTTTTCAAAAAGTATTCCGTGGTTCTGAGAGATGTAACAGAGTGGAAGGAACTTCAGCAGGCAGGATACGCACTTGTTTCCGGAACAGATACTGCGAATATCCTCAGATCGGTGGAAGATCAGATAAAAAAAACGGATGCTTTCAGGGAGCATTTTTTTGGCGACGGGGATGCGGGAATCAAAATTGCAAATATGCTTCATAATGCCTGCGTATAGTAAAATATTGCCCGAACAGCGGACAGCATTCATACTTCAGGCTATTTTTCTGTTCTTCCTGCCTTCATGGCAAATTGTGTCTGTTTTTGCCGCAGGTGCCTTGTTTATTTTATGGGTCATTGACAGAAATCTTCTGCGGAAGATTAAAAGAATTTTTTCTGACAGGATGCTCCTGCTGTTTTCGGCTTTTTATCTGGTACATATTGTTGGGATGCTGTACACCCCAAATTATGAATATGGATTACGGGATCTTCAGACGAAACTTCCCTTTTTACTTTTCCCCATAATACTTCCATCCTTTAAACTGAACAAAGAAACCTGGTACAGGCTGCTGAAGGTGTTTATTGCAGGTGTGTTATTTGCCTCAGTGATTTGCCTTGCAAGAGCCGCCGGATTATATTATCAGGATGGACAGGCTATGCACTTTAATTATGTGAATCTTTCTTTTTTTCTTCACCCTACCTATTTTTCAATGTACATTAATCTTTCTGTATTGATTTTGGTAAGAATGTATTTCAGCGGCAATACCACCAGGCAAAATATCACTGCGGGCATCCTGATCATTTTCCTTTTTGTTGTATTGCAGCTTCTTTCCGCACGGACTGCCCTTGTGGTCGCATACCTTACAACCGTCCTTTTATTTCTGGTTTCAAACAAACCGGTGCTGCGAAAACGCAGGATCATAATAACATTTCTGACCGGCCTGATAATTATCTCTGCGACTCAGATTTATTTGTTGAATGTAACAAACAGATTCATCCAGGTTGAAAAAGTCATGAATACGGAATTGGCAGGGAGAAATGAAAGTGGACCCGAACCGGCTGAAACTCCAAACAGTGCCAACCTCAGGCCTCATGTCTGGAAATCAGCCCTGGAGATAATACGGGATCATCCGTTGTTTGGTGTGGGAACAGGGGATATCAGAGAGGTAATGACATCATATTTTCAAAGAGATCAGTTTCAATACGGCCTCAGCCATTATCTGAATCCTCATAACCAGTATTTGCATACCACAGTTATTCTTGGCATCGTGGGTTTGGCCTTTTTATGTTTTTACCTTGTTGTTCCACTTGCTCTATCAATAAGAAAAAAGAACGGGCTCTTTGCTGCATTTATATTCATTCTGATCCTGAATGGGCTAACTGAATCCATCCTGGAAGTTCAGAAAGGTGTATTATTTGCCTCGTTTTTCATGGTTTCATTTTATCTTCATGGCGACGTCTGCTTGTGCCGGGAAGGTTCCGGATGTAAACCGGTAGCATAAAGATTTGTAAGTTTGCGGCCAGTTATGATCCCTTTTTCTCCTCCCCGGATTGACCAGGAAATAATAGACGAGGTGGTTGATACCCTTAAATCGGGCTGGATAACCACCGGTCCCAAAACAAAGAAGTTTGAACTGGAATTATCCGGGTATTGCGGAAATGCAGCGACACTTTGTCTCAATTCGGCGACTGCCGGACTTGAGTTAATACTCAGGTGGTTTGGGGTGAAGGATGGGGATGAGGTGATTGTTCCGGCTTACACCTATTCCGCAACGGCGAATGTAGTGTTACATTGCGGGGCAAAGCCTGTTTTTGTAGATGTACTGGATGATTTTACCATGGATCCTGCGAAGGTCACCCTGGCCATCAACAGCAATACGAAGGTAATTATGCCTGTTGATATCGGTGGCTGGCCCTGTGATTATGATTCTTTATTCCGGATTGTCAAAGCTGCCGATTTCCGGTCTCTTTTCAGGCCTTCTTCAAAAGAACAGACAAGGCTGGGACGAATCCTGGTCCTTTCAGATGCTGCACATTCCCTGGGAGCACATTACCACAACAGGAAAGCCGGGACACTGGCGGATATTTCTGTTTTTTCATTTCACGCCGTGAAAAATCTTACTACCGCTGAAGGTGGGGCGGTAGCACTAAACCTGCCACTCCCTTTCGACAATCCTGAAGTGTACAAATTCCTGTGTATTCTTTCCCTGCATGGGCAGAATAAAGATGCCCTGTCAAAAATGCAGGCAGGAAACTGGAAATACGACATCCTGATGCCCGGATATAAAATGAATATGACGGATTTACTGGCCTCCATCGGACGGGTAGAACTGCGGAGGTATGAATCAGAGATCCTGCCGAAGAGAATGAAAATCTGTAAATATTATCAGGAATATTTTTCCCGGTATCCCTGGGCGATTCTCCCGCTTCAGGAAGACGGTGCGAAGGGAATCCGGAGTTCATACCACCTGTTTCCTCTGAGGATTCGCGGCATTTCCGAATCCCGCAGAGACCGGATCATGGAACGGGTATTCCGGGCAGGTGTTTCAGTAAATGTTCATTTCATCCCTCTTACCGCCATGACCTGCTACAGGGAACTGGGTTACCGGGCAGAAGATTATCCAAAAACCCTGGAATTGTACCGCAATGAAATTTCTCTTCCCGTTTACTTTGACCTTTCAGAAGAAAATATGAAAATGGTTGCAGATACAGTGGCTTCTGCAGTTCTGGATGAAATCAAAAACCCCGAAATATGAAAATACGCGTCTGTTTATTGTCCCTGCTGACACTGTCTGCTGTCTTTTCTTCCGCTCAGGATACCACGGTGTATCTTGAAAGGTCTTCCCGCATCCTTGATTTCATGGTGAAGGGGGAATTCAATAAGGTAACGGAACAGTTCGATTCCACCGTATCCGAAAAGCTTGATTCGGTTAAGCTAAGGGAGGTCTGGCACAAACTGACGGATGCTGTGGGTAATTTTGAAAAAGTAATCCAGGTGAGTGCTGACCATGAATCAAATTATGACGTTGTGGTGCAGCATTGTGAATTTGAAAAAAAGAAAATTGATTTCAAACTGGTTTATGGTACCAATAAACTCATTAAAGGATTGTTTTTTCTTCCGGGAGAACCCAGGGAACGTTATGAAATGCCGTCGTATTACAACCCGGATCTGATTGAAGAACAAAACCTCTTCATTCTCGACGGTGCGTTTAAACTTCCTGCGATCCTTACTTTACCAAAAGCGCCAGGCCGCCATCCGGTTGTTATTTTAATCCACGGCAGCGGCCCTAACGACAAGGACGAAACACTGGGCCCGACAAAGGTATTCAAAGACCTCGCAGTTGGACTGGCAGCCAACGGGATTGCGGTACTACGGTATGAAAAAAGGACAAGGATATATGCCCGTGAAATGAACCAGAGAAAAAATTCCATCACAGTGGATGATGAAACTATTAATGATGCCGTTGCCGCAATTAAAACAGTGAAAAGCAATCCGGCACTGGACAGCAGCAGGATTTATTTACTGGGCCATAGTCTGGGTGGGATGCTGCTACCCAGGGTGGTCAGGAAATCCGGCCCTGTTAAAGGCCTGATCATGTTTGCCGGTAATACACGGCCCCTCGAGGATCATTTCTATGAACAGGCGGAATACATTCTGGGACTGGATGGTATTTCTGAAAAAAACCACCATACCCTGGATTCACTGGCCATTCAGGTACAGGCCATAAAAAAGATGGATGAACAGGCGGTCAAGGATTCACTCTATTTCCTGAGGCTGCCCGCAAGCTACTGGTGGAGCCTGCATGGTTACGACCAGGTGAAGGCTGCAAGAGAAAGCGGTGAGCCAATTCTTGTACTTCAGGGAGAGGCTGATTACCAGGTTACCATGACAGATTTTACGAATTGGGAAAAAGGCCTTGCGGATGATCCACAGCCATGTACCTTCAGATCCTATCCAGGGCTCAATCATTTTTTTATTAAGGGTACTGAAAAGATGAGCCGCCCTTCGGATTATTCAAAGCAGGGAAACGTGGACGAACAGGTGATCAAAGACATCGCTTCATGGATAAAAACCGGGAAACTTTCCAACTGAAAGGGCCATGTTTCACCGAAAACTGATCCGGCTGACAGATGTAATTTTCTCGGCATTCGGCCTGATTGTGTTGTCTCCCGTACTGTTACTCATTGCATTGTGCATTTTCTTTGATACCGGGTTGCCTGTCCTTTACCTCCAGACCAGGGTTGGAAAAGACAACCGGGATTTCAGGCTATGTAAGTTCCGGACCATGCGAAAGGGTGCCGACAAGAATGGCCTGATTACCATCGGTGCCAATGATTCCAGGATTACCCGGTCAGGTTCATTCCTCAGAAGATACAAACTGGATGAGTTGCCTCAGTTGTTCAATGTCATTGCCGGTCAGATGAGTTTGGTGGGGCCACGGCCGGAAGTAAGAAAGTACGTGGACTTGTATTCACCGGAGCAACGCGTGGTATTGAGCGTCCGCCCGGGCATTACCGATCTGGCATCCATTGAATTTTCAAATGAAAACGAAATTCTACAGCATGCTGAAAACCCCGAAAGATGTTATATTGAGGAACTTATGCCTGCTAAAATCAGGCTGAATATGTATTTTATCAATCAACCCACTTTTGGAAATTATATGTCGGTTATACTCAAAACAATTTTACGGATTACCGGACGGATGAACAAAAGATGAGTTTTTACAGGAATTTATGACATGAAATAGGAAATTATTTCATTTTCGAATGAATTCATCATACTTTTGGCGCACGCTATTCTGAAAGACCGTTTTTTTTAGGGGAACACCTTTTCACAATACAGAAAAATGAGAATCAAGATTTCGTTCCTGAAGGTGCATGGCAGCAGTGGAACTGTGCCGCTTCACCATCAAAAAATTATTTCTGCCTTCATGGAAGAAATAATCCGCGAACTTCCGGTAGGTTCCAATTATTACAACTTCTCATCTTTGAAGGGAACCTCAAAAGTCCAAAGCGGCCAGATCCGTTTTCTCTCTTCCAAAGTTTCTCTGGTGGTGAGTGCACCTGAAGCCGAATTCTGCGACTTGTGGGTGAAACAGATTTTTGAAAAGAGACTGGTTAGTTTTGCAAAGCTGACGCTGGTACCTAAATCCTTTGATGTGATTCCTGACCCCGACTTTAAAACACAAATGAAATATGTATGTATTTCACCCATGGTCCCTCAGAACGCATTCAACCCGGATCCTTCCGGCAACCTTCCCGACCCTATGGATCCAAGGGCTCACGAATTTTCGGATCTTTTCTACGACGCTGTACTGGACAGGATGGAAAAAGCTGGATTTAGCGAAGAGCAAATGAAGGATTTTGCTGAATTTGAAATTACCCCCGATCCCATTTACATCCAGAAGATCGCTGATACCCACAAAAAGTTTGCCCGGATTTATAAGAACAACCTGAACGAAACCATTTTCGGATACCTGCTTCCTTTTACCCTTCATGCCCATCCGCAGGTACAGAAGTTTATCTGGGAATGTGGCATCGGCTTATTTACTACCCAGGGATATGGCATGGTGGATATTGTGGGAACCCACGCTGACGAAGGCCATTCAGATGAATAACGCGTAATTCCCGGTTGTATGCCAGGCATTGTTTCCTGCAGAAATCCGGTGATTCATCGTTGAAAGGTTTTTTACGGATTACATTCAAAACCCTTTTTCATCCTGCAACTCAAACCCCTGAAGAATTACATCAGGATGAAATGTATCTAATTGTTGTCCGTAACCTTTGCAAACTTAACATACTGTACCTCCCCGCCAACAATAGCTATTCCGATATAGATTCCTCTGGGGAAATTCTGTACATTAATCTGATCCGTTAGTATTTGTGAAGGATACGTTGCATTGGGATTCTCCGGTCCCTGGTAATACAATTTGCCAAATACATCGTATATATAAAATGCAACAGACCCCGGTTCCTTCATATAAATGGACAATTGCGCCGGGAAATAGTCAATGGCGGTCGGATAAAAATCAAGGAAAAAGGACGTGCAGGAATAGGGAGACAAACTCCAGGACGTAATTCCTCCCCAAAAAAATGCCGCACATTCATTCCTGTATGTGACATTATCGCATCCGCAAACCGGATTAAAATCCGTGGAACAGGGGTAATACGTATCCGGAATCCTGAGTGAATCCACACAGCCCGGTGTTTGGGATTGTGCCGAAACCGAAATAAGCAGAAACACAAATACAACGAATGGTTTCACCATGTTGCAAAGATACCCCATTCAATGCCCGAGGTCAACGGTATTACCGTAAATTTGTCAAAAAACAAGGCGAATATTGAATTTTTTAGCGCACATATATCTTTCCGGGAACATCCCCGGCCTGATTGTCGGGAATTTCATCGCGGATTATGTCAAGGGGAATAAAAAGAATGCCTATCCCGGATTGATTCGCCAGGGAATTGAGCTCCATCGTGCCATTGACGATTTTACAGACCATCATCCCTATACGGAAATCAGTAAGCAACGACTGAGACCCAAATACGGCAAATACTCCGGTGTGATTGTGGACGTGTATTACGACCATTTCCTTGCTGCCAATTTCAGGGAATTCTCAACGGTTCCATTGAAAACCTACGCTGCATCTGTATATTCTTTACTAACTGATAATCAATATATTATGCCTGATAAGGTAAAAGATTTCCTGCCCTTCATGGTGGAGCGAAACTGGCTTGTCAGCTATGCAACTCTGGAAGGTGTTGGCCGGGCACTCAGAGGCCTCTCGAAACGGGTGAATTTTGAAAACAAAATGGATGAGTCGGGAGAAGATCTGAAACTGATGTACGGTGCATTTGAAGAGGACTTCAGACGCTTTTT
>JADZBN010000046.1 GCA_020852075.1 Bacteroidia bacterium | reverse complement strand
TGATGTGAAACTCGACCTGATTTCCAAAGCCAACAATGAAGTGGATGAAGTGATGAATAACTATAATATGGGATTCATCACATTTAACGAAAGATATAACCAGATAATTGATATCTGGACGCGTACCAGTTCCAGGATTACTGAAACCCTGATGAAACAGCTTTCCACTGATAAACAGGGATTCAACTCCATTTATATGATGCTTGATTCTGGTGCAAGGGGCTCAAAGGAACAGATCCGCCAGCTTGGAGGTATGAGAGGACTTATGGCGAAACCACAGAAGAGCGGATCTACCGGTGGTGAAATTATAGAAAACCCGATTCTCTCCAATTTCAAGGAAGGCCTTTCCATCCTTGAGTACTTTATTTCAACACACGGTGCCCGGAAGGGTCTTGCGGATACGGCTCTTAAAACCGCAGATGCCGGTTATCTGACCCGTCGTCTTGTTGACGTGGCTCAGGATGTAATTATTACAGATAATGATTGTGGCACCTTGCGCGGTCTTGCTGAAACCGCTCTAAAGAACAATGAGGAGGTTGTAGAGAGCCTGTTTGACCGCATACTTGGACGGGTATCGTTGCACGATATATTCCATCCTATGACGGGTAAGCTGATTGTTGCATCAGGAATGGAAATCACAGAGGATATTGCCGGAGAAATTGAGGAATCGCCCATAGACATGGTAGAGATCCGTTCAGTTCTTACCTGTGAATCCGAAAGAGGGGTTTGTACTAAATGTTACGGACGGAACCTGGCTACAGGAAGGCTTGTACAAAAAGGTGAAGCAGTTGGTGTCATCGCTGCACAATCTATCGGTGAACCAGGAACACAGCTTACCCTCCGGACATTCCACGTTGGCGGGGTTGCTCAAAAAGGTGCCAATGAATCGGAATTGAAAGCCAAATATTCAGGCCGCCTTGAGTTTGAAGAAGTAAAAACAGTACCTGTGAAAGACGGGAATAAGGCATACGATGTTGTGATCGGCCGCTCCGGAGAATTCAGAATCATTGATTCCAATACAGGTACCATTCTCACTACGGGCAATTTCCCGTATGGCTCCAGGTTGTATGTAAAAGACCGTTCAAATATTGAAAAAGGTACCCTGATGTGCGAATGGGATCCATATAATGCAGTAATACTGTCAGAGTTACCGGGTAAAATTGATTTTGAACACATCGAAGAGGGAATTACCTACCGGGAAGAATCGGATGAGCAAACGGGTTATAAAGAGAAAGTAATCATTGAGACCAGAGATAAGACCAAGAATCCTCTTATCAGAATTATGGATGAGAAGAAAGAAATGGTCAAAGGGTATAATATACCGGTTGGAGCTCATATTATGGTCAATAAAGGACAGAAAATCCAGGCGGGTGATATCCTTGTAAAAATCCCAAGAGCCACCGGTAAATCCGGAGATATTACGGGAGGCTTACCACGGGTAACCGAATTATTTGAAGCACGTAATCCAAGTAACCCGGCAATTGTTTCTGAGATTGACGGAATTGTTTCTTATGGCGGAATTAAGAGAGGAAACCGGGAAATCATTATCACCTCCAGAGACGGGGAAGTGAAAAAGTATCTCGTACCACTTTCCAAACACATTCTGGTACAGGACAATGATTTTATTAAGGCAGGAGATCCGTTGTCAGATGGAGCCATCACTCCCAGTGACATTCTTTCTATTAAAGGTCCTTCGATGGTTCAGGAATACCTTGTCAATGAAGTTCAGGAAGTATATCGCCTTCAGGGTGTGAAAATCAATGATAAGCACTTTGAAGTTATCGTACGGCAAATGATGAGGAAAGTGCTTATTGAAGATCCGGGTGACACCATGTTCCTGGAAAGGGAATTTGTGGATCGCGTTGATTTTATGAAGGAGAATGATAATATTATGGACAAAGTAGTGGTACTTGAACCCGGTGATTCTACTGAGGTAAAATCCGGCCAGATAATTACCCTCCGGAAAATGCGGGAGGAAAATTCCATTCTCAAGCGTAAAGACCAGAAATCAATTGAGGCACGTGATGCAATCCCTGCAACTTCAAGCCCTATCCTTCAGGGTATAACACAGGCGTCGCTCCATACCAAGAGTTGGATCTCTGCAGCATCCTTCCAGGAAACCACCAAGGTTCTCAATGAAGCAGCAGTCAATGGGAAAATTGACGACCTGCTTGGCCTTAAGGAAAATGTAATTGTCGGACACCTGATACCTGCCGGAACAGGTCTTCGTGAATACGACAGGATGATTGTTGGTTCCCAGGAAGAATACGATCTTCTGATGGCCTCAAAACAGGAAGAAGAATTATCGGCACGGTAATGCTTATTAACAGGGCAAAGAGCCATTCCGGATCTCCGGGATGGCTCTTTGCATGAAATCCGGTGCCACGGTAATCTCTTTGATTTTTTTACGACCTTTGTAAAAATAAAAACAGGATTGTCATGGATGAAAATCAAAATCAAACCAACCAGCTTAATATTGAACTTACGGAAGAAATTGCAGACGGCATCTATTCCAATCTGGCAATTATTACGCACAGTAATTCTGAATTTGTACTTGATTTCGTGAAAGTATTGCCCGGCGTTCCAAAAGCAAAAGTAAAAGCCAGAATCCTGCTGACCCCTCAGCATGCAAAACGCTTAATGGCTGCTTTGCAGGATAATATATCCAAATATGAATCCGTTCATGGGACCATTAAGCAGACAGAAGGCATAGGAATCCCGCTGAATTTTGGAGGCCCTGCTGCACAGGCTTGATTTCATTGCAGTGATTTTCTTACTTCCGCCAATGACGGATTTTTTTTGGAGATATCCGAATGTTTTATTGGGGACAGTCAATGAATACATTATACGAACATAACCGGGAACCGGCATTTTTAAAAAGAATATTCAGAAACAGGTAAGATGAATTTAATGCTGAATCATTACTTTTCCTGAATAATTGATGGCCTTTCCTGACACCCTGATTTCATATAACCCATTGGACCATTCTCCGGTGGGAACATTTTCCTTTCCATGTCCGGATGTGCTTTCTTTATGATACACGGACTGTCCGATTGTATTGACCACTTCTATTACAATGGCGCCCGGCGTTGTATTAATCCAGTCAAGGCTCAGATTGGTACTTGCCGGATTGGGTGAAACGGAAATACTGAAATCCTCAGAATCCGGCAGGCCAACAGTAAGGACCTGGTAGGATTCCGTTGAATTGCATCCATTGGAATCGGTAACAGTCAAATCATAGGTGCCATTGGATAAGGGGACATATATCGAATCAGAACCGACAACATTCCCGTTCAAAGACCATTCATAGGTATAATTTCCTGACAATCCGGCAAACAAGGTATCGTTGATAAATTGAATTGAGGGATCAGGTCCCGAAAAAATGTTTACATCCAATGTAGCAGGAGCACTGTTGCATCCCGGAAATTCTGCCGATACAATAACTTGTTCTGTTCCGGATGATAACCATTCAATACTTATAGACGTTCCGGATCCGGTAATTATTCCATTGGTGGCAAACCAGGTGTAACCTGTGGCACCTGCAAGTGTATCAATTGTATATGTGCCAAATGGATCATCAAAGCAGACCGAATCGGGACCCAGAACAGGTCCGGGTTGGCCCGGGGCTGTTGTGACTTGAATTGTAATTGAATCAGTGTTAGTGCATCCCTGCAGATTTGTAGCAGTTACAAAGTAGGTTGTTGTAACAGGAGGACTCGCGACTGGGTTACAAATGGAAGGATTGCTCAATCCCAGTGATGGGCTCCAGGAGCAGGAAACGGAGGTAGTTACAGGTGAAAGTTGGACAGGGTTACCAGCACAAATTGTGGTATCGTTTCCTGCTTCTACTGAAGGCTTAGAATGAATGACAACATTTAGTGTATCACGCGGGCTTGTCCCGCAACTGTTGGAGGCATTTGCCGTGAGAATCAGAATTCCCGGGGTTGACCATATAACATTAACAAATGTGGTGTCGTTTGCACCTGTAATGGTACCACCTGCAATAGTCCAATGATAGGTGTCGGCGCCATCCACAGGATTTATGGAATAGGTTTTTGGGCCCGGAGTATTTTCACAAAATTGATTTATTCCAGTAATGTCCGGAGACGCCGGAATATATTTGGGATAAATTGTTAACGAATTTGAGGTTAGGGAATTTCCGCAGAAGTTGGTTGCATAACTGGTAAAGGTGGTTGTATCCGTTAAGTTTATACTGATGGCATTTCCCGTAGCTCCGTTGGACCAGGTATAGGTGCATCCACTGCATGGCGATGAAACGTTGAGAGTAGCTGAGCCTGTTCCTGAACAAATGAGAGTATCGGAAGCAGTAATAACCGGAGTAAATGGTGGCAGTAATACAGTTACGGTGATTGTATCAGAGATCGCTGAATCCGGAATAGAGCAGGGATTTGAGGAATGCATTATACAGGAAATCCTGTCATTGGTATTCAGTCCAATGGCTGAATAGGGATTTCCTGAACCTGCAAAGGTACCATTGATGTACCAGTCATAATACGGAGATGGACCGCCATTTACTGGCTGAGCAGTAAAGGATGTAATTACATTCGAACACACAGTGTCAGAACCGGTTGATATTGTTACAGAAGGTGCCACTACGATGCATGGATCCATGATACATATAGAGAAGTCCCCGGTTTCTGCGGAGGGTCCTGTTTCCCACACCCTGACATAAATTTTCTGTCCTGCATACGCTGTCAAATCAACCCAATCCTCATAGGGGGTATTTCCATTACCACCCGCAATACAATAGATTTCCGTAAGTGCAAAGCAGGAATCTGCATACAGCCCAAGCCCAAGATCTCCTCCTGTAACTGAAATATTATCCATGTGTATATTTACATATCCGCCCGGAGGAACCATAAAATACATCCATACATCAGTGTTTGGCGGCTGATTGCACACAGCAGGAATAATATTATCCAGAGTTGCTCCTACATTGGAAAAAGTGGTCATGTTGCAGGCAGTATCAACAATCAGTTCTGTTGCTGAACAGGCATCATCATTGGTAATCAGGCAGGGAGAGAGGCAGGATGATGCACCAACATAAGCCCTGACAGCGTTGCCGGGCTGATAGCCAAAACCATTACTCAGGTTCACACCGATTGAAGAACAGCCGTGGCAATAACTCATGATTGTTCCTGAAACCGGAGTGGGCCCGTCTGCACAGCCTCCCTCAGTGGGAAGGCTAAAACACGTATTGCAATCATCAATCGGACCACCTGTCCAGCCACACCAGTGTGTGTGATGGCTCCCGAAATTGTGCCCCAGTTCGTGCGCAACTACATTTACATCCCAGCTATAGGTAGGGAATCCGTAGTTTATACCGTTAATATCGGAATAGCCGGTTCCATAGGATGGATCACATAATGCATCGAGGTATGCAATGCCTCCGGTATTTTCGGAAGAAGTCGAAAGTAAATGGGCTACATCACCATTATAAGTACCATTCAGCTGCGAGGTGAAATCATCGAGTGCTGAGGCAGACGAAGTGTCCCTGTATGGGTCATTGCTGGTCCATATAAAGCTGTCCGAAATGTATATGTCAATATTTTCGTTATCGTAAATCGTGGCAACAGCATTAAACAGACTGGTCATATAATTTACTGTTGATACAACCGAAGACCCGAATTCCTGATACATTATATTATCACATTCAACATAAATTCCGATGCAACCAACGCTGTTAACAGCCGGTGATATGTTATTCACTGACCGTCTTTCATTCTTAATTTCCCGGTATGAGCAGTTGAATCGTAGCGGAATAGAAATATTTTTGTCATTATACCTGACATAAAGATAAGCTGGTGAAACAGGGCTCGTTACAGGTCCAATTACAATATTTCCCAGACTGTCAGAACATAGAATATAGATTTCATTTTCAAAAATGCTGACGCAGGCCATGGAATGATTCCGGTCATGTATCCTTCCCCGGTAATAAATTCCTTCCCTGTAGCCCTGATACAAACCTTCAGGCGTATGTATGGTTAAGGGGCCATGGCTGAGGAAACACCTGGTGAGGTCAAGTTGAATGGCTTCGGAGTGTTGACCCGGGATTACAAGACGAAGGGATGAAGAGGCCTGCCGGTACATTTCTTTTAATAATTCTGTGTTGAGTTCAAAAAATCCGGGGTGATCAATCCGGGAGGTAATTTCAGGAACGTCTGCTTTAACGGGTGTAAACAATTCAATGCCTTCTGAAGAAGCAATGCCAAATACCGGAATACTCATTAGGAGTAGGACCAGAACAGGGTAATACATTCGTTGCATTTCAGGTGATTTTATTTCGGTCAATATAGGGAATTTGAGGCTCCTGTTGTGGTACAGATATTTTTTTTTTAAACAGCAGATCCTGTCTGCCATGATAATATAGTAACGCTATTTCAACATCAATCCATGGATCCTGGGTTGAAGATAAAATAACCCAGATGTATCATAAATGAGAATGGATTTTTTTGCTTATCATAATAATTCAAAAACAAACCCACCGGCCCGATTGGACTGTGAAAAACCGCTCCGAAGGATCCTGTATAATATCTGTTTGCAAAAGTTTTTCCGAATTCTGTTTTTAAGTCTGGTGTGCGAATGTATTCCTGATATGGCATGAATATGTATCCCTCAAGCCGGATATCAATGGAATTGGTCAGCATGAATAAATTTTTCAGGCCGGCAGCAGCATATACCTGTGACCGGAATGCAGGTAAGAAAATAGTCTGCATTTCGGGAATAGGTTCAAAGGAAGGTGAATTTAATATGGTTGCAGTGTAATTGGCAAGAAAGGGCATATCACTTGCCGCACCTTCGAAATAAAATCCAAATTTTAATTTCCCTTTTTTCTTAAAATAGTTGTCATAAAGTATTTTGAAATTAAACCAGTCATGAAATTCTTTCCGTTGTTTCCTGTCAATGGAGGTGGATCCAGGAATAGTATATTCATTAATATTTACATACCTGATTCTCATTCTGAGAAAAGTTCCCTGGTTGGCATATTGCTTTTTATTTAGAGTATTTCTTTCAAAAGTCAGAGAAGTATTTATCCCGTTAAGTATTGATTCGTCGGCAGTATCCTTTTGAAGAAAATTCTGTGTCTGGTAATAATGATCAGCATTTCTGAGATACGAACCCGATAATACCACTTTCCCTTTGTTTCTGGCCGGGACACCGGCATTAATACCAAAATTATAATCGCTGGTTATGATGTATGCAGGCTTCTGATCCGCAAAAAATGCTGTACTGCTCCTGAAAAAATCGTATTGGTTCAGAGTACCTATTGCTTCGACAAAATAAGGATGATGGGAGGGAATATCCATCCTGGCACTAAGCTGGCCGGAGGTGTACAATTTCCCAAAATACACGTTCCCGGTGAAAGTATATGCAGTACGGTCCCAAACCCGGTATTGCAGTCCTACAAACGCTTCGCTTACCGGACGGGAAGTAAGGTTGCCTCCAAACTGGGTGATCAGGTCGTTTTCCCTGGCAATCCTGAGGTTAAGGTCATAATATCCTGTCAGGGGATTAAATTTCAGGGTAGGGTATATACTTTTGATATTTTGATCCGCAACGAGTTGGAAATAACTTGGCTTTAGTCTGGCAATGGGAAGCGGATTGATGGAAGGCTTAATGATTCTTCTGACATAATCTGCCTGTTTGCCGTTAATTCCTTCAATGGTAAGTTTGTCAATAGCTACCTCCTGGTCAGAATACCTGAACGCCTTCCGTTTTTTCATTAATACCATAGGATTGGATCTCCTTTGTACATAGGTTTCAATCCGGTCCATCTTCTGCATCGCAGCATCGTGCCCTGCTTTTATTAACTCATTAATTCTCGTGAAATCAAACAATCCGAATGGATCTGTATCAACTTCAATCAGAATTCCATTATCACATAAAACCGAAAAGCTTGTAGGGGTTGTCATCATTGCCCGGATTTGAGATATGATATTATTTTCAGAGGTAGGTGTGGTGGTACCCGACGCATTTACACCAATAATAATATCAGGCTGGAAGTCATGCAGCATTACATCGGCAGGAAAGTTATTATACATTCCTCCATCATAAAGGATTTTACCGTCATAATAGACCGGCTTGAAATAAAACGGATACGCGGAGGATGCTCTTACCGCTGTTGCAAGATCTCCCTTTCTGAACACAATGGTTTTTTTATTTTCTATATCTGCTGCAACGCAACGGAATGGAATAAACAGGGAGTCAAAATTATACCCGGCTTTTGCTATGGCTTGGGCAGTATTTTCCATCAGCGCATAATCATACGGTACTGAGCTAACAATGTTGGTGGGTAAAGATGTTTGAAAGGCTGAATCCAGGGAAAACTTTAAAGTAATCCAGGAGGCGTTCTCTTCAGGTTTAAGAAAGTAGTACTGATAATCATCATCAATAATTCCTGTGGCCCAACTGTAGAATTCATCCGTATTCACGATTGAGTCCATTTGATCAGGCGAAAATCCAAGAGCATACATGCAGCCTACAATTGCGCCTGCTGAGGTGCCGGCGATATAGTCAATGGGAATATGATGTTCTTCCAGGGCTTTGATGACTCCAATATGTGCCAATCCTCTGGCTCCGCCTCCGCTCAGTACCAGGCCAACACGTTGCGCATATAGGTTTCCCTCTGACATTATCATTGTCAGGGTAATAAAAAGAAACCATACACTGTTAGAAATGAATCTCAAAATATGACGGGAGAAGAATGAATTCACAAAGTTACAAAGCAGATTTGATTTGGTCTCTCAATTCCTTTACGTATCGGGGCGCCAGCCGCATCCTGCTTCCATACCAGGAAAACATTTCGCCGTCTGACATGACAATCAGTGCTTCAGGAAACATTTCTTTTACCAGGGGTATATGTGATTCTGTAAAAGGATAGGGC
>JADZBN010000045.1 GCA_020852075.1 Bacteroidia bacterium | reverse complement strand
TCAGGGGGATACCGAAATAACCCATGAGAGCAGCCGTCAGCAACAACGGCGTCATACTTGGTATAATGGCAATAATCACCATCCGGAGGGACATGAACAGTGTAAACATCACCGCACCAATCAGGATGAATGCTAGGAAAACACTTTCCTTAAGGTTTAATAACAGGTAATCATTGTTCTTCAGAAAAATGATGGAATTGCCTGTAATTTTTACCGTATACTCTTTCGGTGGGAAAATGCTGTCAATTCTTGGGCGCAGTTCTCCCAGCAGCGCCTTCATTTTTATGGATCCGATATCAGCAACCTGGTAACTGATTCGTGTCACCTGTCTGGTACTGTCAATCATGGACCGGAACATCCGCTGGTTGGCTTTTGCAAAATTTGCATATCCGGAAAGCCTGGCCAGTTCCTCCACATTGGGAATGATGTACCGGCGCGGATCATTATCATTCAGTCCCTGGTATGAAAACTTTATTCCTTCCGCAACCGATACGGGTTCCGAGAATTCAGGATAATGTGCAATGAGCTTTTGCAGCCGGTTGATTTTATACAGCGTCTGGAGTTTCAGCGCACCGCCCTTTTCGTGTGTATCCAGTGTGATTTCAAAAGGCAGTACACCACGGAAATTCGCTTCAAAGAATTTCAGATCCCGGTAAATGACATCTTTTTTGGGAAGGTCATCCACCACATAGCCTACGGAAGTAATCCGGGTCATCCCGTAAACACTTACAATCACAATTACCAGTACAGTAAGATAAATAACCGGCCTGCGGAAATGCGCCCAGTAATCTATTTTATCCATAAAGTGATTCAGCAATTTCCTGTCGAGATGATGAATCTGCTTTGCACTGGGTGCGGGAAGAAAGCTGAAGACGATCGGAATTAATACCAGGGAAATGAGGTAGGTCAGCATTACATTCAGGGAAGTGACAATACCGAATTCAATCAATACATCACTGTGGGTAAATGCAAAAACCAGAAATCCCATGGCAGTGGTCAGGTTGGCAAAAAAGGTGGAAACCCCTATCCGGTATATGGATCTTGCCAATGCCTTGATTTTATTTCCGTGGTGCTGATATTCCTGCTGGTATTTATTCAGCAGGAGGATGCAGTTTGGAATTCCGATCACGATGATCAGGGGAGCCATCAGGCTTGTCAGAATGGTAATCTTGAATCCAAATAAGACCAGTGTTCCGAATGACCAGATCACGCCAAAAACCACAACAATCATGGGGAAGATGACCGCATAAAAGCTTCTGAAGAACAACAGGAGAATCAGTGCGGTAATAATCAGTGCAAGCGCCACAAACATTTTCATTTCACCTGCAATCTTTTCGGTAACTGCCGTACGGATGTAGGGAAGACCGGAGTAATGCAGGTCTATATTATTACCGGCCGCAAATTTTTCCGATAACTCTTTTATCTGTCTGACTATATCAATCCGGCTTTTGGTATTCAGTTTTTCCTGATTGAATGTAATGGCCATCAGGGTGGCATGGCTCCCGCTGTTATACAGCAAGCCGTCATAAAAGGGTAATTCTGATAACAAACGCCTGACACTGTCAACGCTCGCCTGCGTTGACGGATACCGGGTAAGAATGGGCTTAAAATCCAGGGTATGCAGGCTGTCGTTTCGTTGTACCTTAAACGCCCTGGCAATGGATACCACCTCCTGAATGCCGTCAATGTTTTTTAATTCATTCGTCAGCCTGTACCAATCGCCAAATGTTTTCTGCTGCCACATTTTGTCGCTGCGGAAGCCAATTACCATTACAGTACCGTCCTCACCGAATTGTTTTTTAAACTTCAGGTATTCGGCATAGGTAGAATCGGTGGGCGGCAGGATGCGTGCGCCTTCGTAACTAAGCTGGACTTTTGATGCCAGAAAGCCCATCAAACCCGTAAGCGCCAGGAGAACCACAAGTGTAATTCTTCGGTACCGGATGATTATTCTTGCTGCGGCTTCAAGCATAAGAAAATATACCCTGAACGTTCAATGCGAGCCCTCAGGCAGGGTTCCTGCTATGGAAAAATTGAATATTCCTCCCCTGGAATCAAGGCAAATGTACACTTTTTGGTAAAATGCCTCGTTCCGTCAGAACCTTCTGAATCCCGTACAACTACCAGAACATCATCCGTTTAGGGAGAATTCCGGAAGAATGTCCAAATTCCATTCTGGTTCTGCATACCCCATGCTGAAGGGCTGTTTTTTGTTCTCCCGGACAATATGATTTCATTGTGAAAGTCAATATTCCTCAACCCGCTTTCGCCGGGTGATTGTGAAAAACAGTACGATCATAGCCCGTTTATTCAATAGTGAGTTGTGGTTTTTTTTATTTCTTATAAGTTTGTCAGAGGGAAATCCCGTTAGGATCAACATGCGTTTAACCTGTATCCTGGTATTTTTATATTTCTGCACGAGTATGCCGCATTTGGTTGCGCAGCCTCTTCCGGGCTATTCACATCCGCTGGAGTTATTAAATGATTCCTCCTTTTCAGGGAAGGAAGGTGATGTGAGCCCGGAGAAAAATTTTCCGATGCGGATGATGCAGATCAGGCTTCGGAATGCCGAGGCCAAAAACAATCCGCGTATTGCAGCATGGGTAGCGGCCAAAATCGGATCTGTTTTTGCATCCCGAAATGACGGGGATTCTGCCCTCTTTTACTTTAAAAAATCTGCTGCACATTTTGACAAAGCAGATATGCCTGCTGCGGAGGGGGCTGTCCTGACGGCAAGTGGGATACTGCTGGAACGCAAAAAGGATTTTATGCCTGCGCTGGATCATTTTCAGGATGCAACCGACCGGTTTGATGTGTCCGGATTCAAAAGGGGCTTGTTTGTGGTTCATCTGTGGAAAGCAAAAATTTACGAAGCATTGAAATATGATTCGAAGGCCCTGGACGAATTACTTGCAGCAACTAAATTCCTTCCGCCTGCTGATCCGGGGCAACGCGCAGATCTGTTCAACAGGATTGGAGAAGAATACATTCATCTTGCAAACGATCAGGCATCCCTTGATTATTTCAATGAAGCCCTGGATATCTATGGAAAGCAGGGAGACAGAAAAGGGAAAGCCATGGTGTTCCGGAACCTGGGAATCGTACACTTCAAAAGCGGTAAATACCAGGAGGCCCTGGCATTTTTTCAGCATAGCCTTGTACTGGATGAAAACATCAATACAATGCGGCTTCTCAGGGATTGCCTGTTGAAGTTGTACGCATTCAACAAACTCAACAAGGATGAGAAGCAGGCAGAGGCCTTTAACAGCAGCTACAAGATCTTTAAGGATAGTGTTGAGTATCTGATAAACAGCCGTGCGCTCAGTCCGGATTCATTTGCAAAAGAACTGGAGCAGAAGATTTATATCACGGATCTGTTAAACCGGAAAGGCAAACTCGAAGATCCATCCGCGGTGGTACCTCCCGCTGAGTACAGCCAAAAACTCACAGAAACAGAATTGCAACGGTTGAAAACGGAAGAAGCGCTGGCCCGAATTAACCAGGAGCATGTCGAGGACCAGGTCGCCAACCGGGAACGGCAGGAACGGATTCAGCAACTGGAAAGAGAGAAAGCAATGCAGGGCCTGGCCATTGCCAATCAGCAACTCCGGGAATCCCGGCAGTGGAGGCTGATTAATATCCTCGGTTCCGCGTTTCTGATTATCCTTACCGGACTGGGTTTTATGTACTGGAGGTACAGGAGCAAGAAAAAATCACATGCCACCCTTGATATTGCCTATTCCGAACTCCGCAACACCCACAAGAAACTGGAAGCTGCACAGGATCATCTGGTACACGCCGCCAAGATGGCGAGCCTGGGGCAAATGACCGCCGGCATTGCACATGAAATACAGAATCCCCTGAATTTTGTAAACAACTTCGCAGAGTCCACCATAGAACTCATTCAGGAAATGGACCATACCGGAAATCAGAAGAATCAAGGTATTCTGCTTGAGGAAATCCGGTTGAATCTTTCAAAAATAATTCAGCATGGCAAACGGGCCGACAGCATTGTCAAAAACATGCTGCAGCACAGCCGGTCAGGCGTTGCGGAAAAGGAAGCTACCGATCTGAATAAACTTATTACAGATTATCTTCAACTGGCATACCATGGATTCAGGGCAAAGAATCCCGAATTTCATTGTGAAATAATTACCAGTTTCGACCGGGAATTACCGGCTGTGGGGGTTATTGTCCAGGATTTATCAAGAGTTCTCCTCAACCTGTTTAACAATGCATTCTTTGCCGTGAATAAACCTCCTGCAGGTTCTCAAAAACCAGGAATTCATCATACGCCTCAGATCCAGTTATCCACCCTGCGGCTCAACAGGTATGTTACCATTGTAGTACGGGATAACGGCCCAGGGGTGAGCCCTGAGTTGCATGAAAAAATCTTTCAACCGTTTTTTACAACCAAACCCACAGGAGAAGGAACGGGCCTGGGCTTATCACTGAGTTATGACATCATAAAGGCTCATGGAGGAGAACTCACCCTTAAAAGCGAACCGGGTGAAGGCGCAGTTTTCACCATCCTGCTCCCGGTGTAAACCGACTGCCGGCATCCAGTGTAAATTCCCCGATACTTATCTGCCCAACAGCAATAAAGTAAGTCTGTTTGCGGATTGATACTCCCTGTAATGTATTTCCCGGTTCATTTTTGCAACTCATATAGTATAAGAAAAATGCCCCGCTTATTCATTTAAACGAGTGTATCAACAACGCTGTAGCAGGGATGAGCCCGTATTTTTGCAGGTACGGCGGGGCGAAAATCATACCGCCTGAATGAATACAATCCTGTAACAGGGCAAAAAAAAAGCGGATCCAATGGATTCCGCTCTTTTCAAAAAAGCTTCAGGATTAAGAAAGATGCTTGCTGACCAGTTTTGTCATTTCAAACATACTCACGGTCTTCTTCCCGTTGAATACTTTCTTCAGGTTATCGTCGGCATTGATATTACGGCGCTCTTTTGCATCCTGAAGTTTATTCTTTTTAATGTAAGCCCACAGACGTTTCGTAACCTCTGTACGGGGGAGCGGCTTGTTGCCAACGATAGGCTGTAACGCACTGCCAATGCTGAGGGGTTTCATGAAAGCGGCATTCGGCTTACGCTTGGCTTTTTTTGCCTTGGGAGCTTTTGCCCTTGCACTTGGTTTTGCTTTAGACTTCGCCCTGGCTTTTGCCTTTGCAGGAGCCTTCTTCTTTGCTTTTTTAGTTGCCATGTTTAATGGATTTAGGTTATATGTACACAAATCAACAAAGGAAATCCTTTCCTCTATAGGGGACGGGTGAGAAGTTTTCCACAGCCTTTCATAGGGGAATCATCTGCAATTCTCCCTTGCCGGAGGTATTGTCATACCGCCACTTATCCTGTGAATCCTGCCACCTGCAGGTCATAATCCACCGGCGGAACAGTACCGTTTTCTCTTTTGAAAGTGAAGGGATAATTTGCCTTTCCCATCTTGGTGCCTGCGGCGGGAGTTGCCTAAAATGCTCTGAAATAAGCCATAGAGGCTGGTTTCAACGGTTTCCAGTCGTACCGGAATTGCATCCTGTGAAGGGTAGAAAATAAGGTTGCCCCATGTACAGAAGTTTGATATACTTGTAGAGGCGCTGATGAAGCAGATGCCAGTCACTTATATTCCCTATAGCTGTGTACCGAACCGGAAACAAACTCGCATACGTCATATTGTTGATAATTTCTTCCTGTACCTTATGTTATTCACAGCAGGACAGCCTCTTCAGAGGTACCAAAGTGGGATGTATTTCCGGAGATTGCCAGAACGGGGAGGGTGCTTACAGGACCAGCGGGGGTAATGTTTATACCGGCCATTTCTTCAATGGAAAGTTCCAGGGTCAGGGCCGGCTTATATACCACGACGGAGATGAATATGAAGGTCAGTTTGAATCAGGAAAAATGAGCGGACAGGGTAAATACATCTATCACGACGGCACGATATATACCGGACAGTTTGCCAATGGCAGGATGGAAGGGCAGGGTACCATGGAATATGCCAGTGGAAACAGGTATGAAGGTATGTTCCGGAACAATGTAAAATCCGGAACCGGTGAATTCTGGTTTGCCGACAGCAGTCACTATTCTGGAAACTTTGTTAACGACCGAATGGATGGCCAGGGAACCCTGAATTATCCGAATGGGGACAAGTTTGTCGGATCGTTTTCCAGGGGTAAGCAGAATGGAAAAGGAATATATTATTACCATGAAGGGAACCGGTATGAAGGTGAATTTGTGAATGGGAATTTCCAGGGAAACGGCTCATTTTTTCTTAACGACGGCAGCCATTACGACGGCGGTTTTAAGGCGGACAACTTCAGCGGTTTCGGAATTTTCTATTATGCAAACGGTGATGTGTATGCCGGTGAATTTGATAACGGAACCTATAATGGTTGTGGAATTTACTATTATGAAAATGGCGACCGCTATGAGGGTGATTTCCTGAACAACCAGTCTCACGGGACCGGAACCTTTTACGAGGCCGACGGATCCGCCACTGAATACCACTATGAACACGGCAATATTGTAGGCGAGGGCGTCCAGTTGGCTTCCATGTATTCCTCCGGCCACTCTCCGCTGAATCCAGCGGGTGACAATACCACGGGTACGGCCGTTCATAATCAGGAAGAGAACAAGAATACAACGGGAGAAACCTCCGCCAATACTATCGGTACCACTACGTCAAAGCAGGAGAATAATCAGACGGAAAAAACCGAAAATACCACTGGCCGGAACAGTTCGGTAACCAACAATACCGGGGAAATTTGCCCCGTATGTAAAGGAAAAGGGAAAATCTACAAACCTGAAATCCGGAAAAATAAAATGGTGACTAAAGACATCAGCAATGGTATCGGACCAAGAAACTTTGTGACCTATACCGTAAACGAAGTGGTTCGACCCGCAGGATATGTTACCTGCGGCCGGTGTGGAGGAACCGGAAAAATTAATGACAACTGATTTTGTCCTGAATAATCTATGAAACTAAAAATAGTTACCCGTATCCTGTTCATCCTATGCCTGATCGCCGCCACCGTTTCAGGACAGGGGCGGCTGTCCGAAAAAATCCGGTTTTCCCGAATTACCGAGGAACAGGGGTTGTCACAGGCGAAAGTATATGTTACCTATCAGGACAGCCAGGGATTCATCTGGTTCGGTACTGAAGACGGCCTGAATAAATACGATGGTTACACCTTCCAGGTTTATAAATTTGATCCTTCCAACAGCAAATCCCTGTCCAACAATATTGTCAGAAGCATTTTTGAAGACAGCAAAAACAACCTGTGGATTGGAACGGACAATGGCCTGAATATTTACAACCGTTCCAATGGCACTTTTGAACGATTTGTTAATAATCCCGCCAACCCCTCTTCTCTCAGCAATAATATCATATCCGCTATTGCCGAAGACAAAAATGGTACAGTCTGGTTCGGAACCAGCAACGGACTAAATGCTTTCGACAGGAACAGCGGGAAGTTCACTGTTTTCACCAACAATCCGTCCGATCCCTCTACCCTCTCCAGCAACACCATTTCTTCCCTGGTATATGATCCTTCGGGTGTACTTTGGGTTGGTACGGCTGCCGCAGGCCTGAATGCATTTGATCCGCAAAGCAAACGTTGTACGAGGTACCGGCATGTCCCGGGAAACAATGTCTCCCTGAGTGAAGATGAAGTAACCGTTCTCAGTCTTGACCTGACTGGAAATCTTTGGGCGGGAACAGTAAACGGAGGCGTAAATGTTCTCAATCAAGCCAGCGGAACATTTGCTCATTATACCATGGAGAACGGTCTTACCAGCAACAGTGTATTTTCCGTCTGTGAAGATCATTCAGGAATTGTATGGATCGGAACCATGGGAGGCGGACTGCATGCACTGGACAGAAGCCTGGGGAAAATCTTTGTGTATGTAAATGATCCCAAAAATCTTGAATCATTATCCAATAATAAAATCTGGAATATTTTTGAAGACAATGCCCTCACCCTCTGGTTTGCCACCTCTGACGGGGTCACCTATTTTAACAGGACGGTAAACAAATTCATTACCTATCCTGTGAGCGGATCTGCTGATCCGGCGGCTAACAACAGCGTTTTTTCCATATATGAAGACGCGCAGGGGTATGCCTGGACCGGCGTCCTCGGCGGGGGTATAAATGTTTTCAGCCGGAAAGAAGGCAGGTTTGTCAACGACCGCTTCCCCATACTTCAGAATCCGGTATTAAAATTCAACAACGTCTTTTCCGTTATTGTTGACCGCAACGGCATGATCTGGGCAGGGACTACCGATGGCCTGATCACCTTTGACAGAAACGGCGGGAATATCACCCAGTACAGGAACAATCCCTCAGATCCTTCCTCCATTTCCAACAATTACATCAGAAGCATTTTTGAAGATGCGGCCGGGCATATCTGGGTTGGAACCCACGGAGGCGGCCTGAACCTGTTCGACAAACAGACCGGAAAGTTCAGGGTGTTCAGAAACAATCCTGCGGATTCCACCACGCTCAGCAATGATGTAGTGATGGACGTCATCCAGGATCCCGGCGGGAAGTTGTGGGTCGCAACGTATGGCGGTGGCCTTAACCACCTGGATCCTGCGACCGGAAAGTGTACCGTTTACAGGAATATTCTGGATGACGACAAAAGCATCAGCAGCAACTATATCCATTGCCTGTTGCTGGATAAATCGGGCAAACTATGGGCCGGAACCTACGGGGGTGGCGTAAATGTCCGGGATGCTGAACACGGATCCTTTTCACACTATACCGAAAATGACGGCCTTCCCAATAACATTGTGAACGGCATTCTGGAAGACAGGAAAAATAATATGTGGATCAGCACCAACAGTGGTGTTTGCCGGCTGAAACCCGGACCTGCTTCCGAAATGTCATCCAATAACAGAACCTATGGTCAGCAGGACGGATTGCAGAATAAGTTCAATGAAAACGCCTGTTTCGATGGAAAGGACGGTTGGATGTACTTTGGCGGGACCAAAGGATTAAATGTTTTTCATCCTGACAGTATCAATGACAATACGGTTGTTCCTCCCCTTGTAATTACGCGTTTCCTGCTGTTTGAAAAGCCGTCAAAAATGGATACGCTTATTACAAGCAAGCGATCCCTGAAACTGAATTACAAGCAGAATTTTTTCTCCTTTGAATTTTCCGCACTCAATTACCTCTTTCCTGAAAAAAACAGGTATGCATATAAAATGGAGGGGCTTGACGATGAATGGATCTATTGCGGCAGCAGGAGACATGCCGCATTTACAAATATTGATCCGGGACATTATGTGTTTAAACTGAAAGCCTGCAACAATGACGGAGTATGGAATGAAACCGGCATTGACATTGACATTGTCATTACTCCGCCATTCTGGAAAACGTGGTGGTTTACTGCCCTGGCAGCACTGACCATAACCCTGCTCATCTTCGCCTACATCAGGATCAGAACCAATACCCTGGTTAAGCAGAACATCGTCCTGGAAGAAAAAGTAAACCTGAGGACGCATGAATTACAGGAAAAGAACGTGGAGTTGACCAAGACGATGGATAATCTGAAAAACACCCAGAACCAACTGATACAGTCTGAGAAAATGGCATCCCTGGGTCAGTTGACGGCGGGTATCGCTCATGAAATTCAGAATCCGTTGAATTTCGTGAATAATTTTTCGGAACTGAGCGTGGAACTTCTCAATGAGATGGACGGCTCACCGCCTGAAGAACAGAAGGAATATATTGGTGATCTCAAGCAAAATCTTGATAAAATAGTTTTCCATGGAAAACGTGCCGACAGCATTGTAAAAGGAATGCTTCAGCACAGCCGCGCATCCACTGCTGAAAAACAGGTTACGGACATTAACAAGCTGGTAGAGGAATTCTTTAATCTCGCATACCATGGTATGCGGGCGAAAGATCCCGGATTTAATTGCGCCATGGAAAAAGATCTGGCTGCCAATCTTCCGATGACAAAGATAATACCCCAGGATATCAGCCGAGTAATTCTGAATATCTTCAACAATTCATTTTACGCCATTGATGAGAAAAAGAAAAATCAACCCGGCACCTACCAGCCAACCGTTTCCATTTCCACCCGGCTGGTGGACGGGAAGATTCAGGTTAAAATACGGGACAATGGAAAAGGAATACCCCAGGAGGTAAAAGAGAAAATCTTTAACCCTTTCTTTACCACCAAACCCACAGGCCAGGGTACCGGACTCGGGTTATCCATCAGTTATGACATCATTGTCAAGGGTCATAACGGGGATATCCGTGTGGATTCAAAACCTGGTGAATTTACCGAATTCACTATCATACTGCCTGTAAATACCTGATAAAAAATGATTAAGATACTTGTAGTGGATGACGAAACAGATGTTGAAATGCTTTTTTCTCAAAGGTTTCGTAAGGAGATACGTAATGAAGAAGTACGTATTAACTTTGCATTCAACGGTGAGGATGCCCTGAAGTATCTTCGCAGCCTGGATCCTTTCGATGTCGTCCTGGTATTAAGTGATATCAATATGCCGGGAATGACCGGATTGCAACTGTTAAAAATCATAAAAACCGAATTCAGGGATCTGAGAGTTATGATGGTTACAGCCTATGGCGACGATAATAATTATCAAACCGCTAAACAAATCGGGGCGGATGATTTCATCACCAAACCGGTGGATTTTAACCTGCTCAGGGAAAAAATACGGCAACTTACCTGAGCGCCAAACAGCTGCCGGCCAGATTTGAAATATGGAACACCCCGCACGTATCCTGGTAGTAGACGACGAATCAGATCTTGAATTACTGATCCGGCAACGGTTTCGCAAAAGAATCCGCGAGAATGAATTGTCATTTGATTTTGCCGGCAACGGGATTCAGGCACTGGAAAAAATTACAGGTTCCACGGAAGAATTCGACATGATTCTTACCGACATCAACATGCCTGAAATGGACGGTCTTACCCTCCTCGACCGGATCAGGGAACAGTTTTCGCATTATAAAGCCGTTGTCGTCAGCGCCTATGGCGACATGGAAAATATCCGAACCGCTATGAACCGGGGGGCGTTCGACTTCATAACGAAGCCCATAGATTTCGCAGACCTGGAAACCACCATCAACAAGACGCTGGGAGAAATGAAAATTATCCGGGAAGGCAAGATGGCCCAGGCAAAGCTCGGGGTAACCATCATGGAAAAAGAAGTTGCCGAAAATGAACGGATGCGTGCCGAACAAAGCGAGAAATTCAAGCAGCAGTTTCTTGCCAACATGAGCCATGAAATCCGTACGCCGATGAATGCCATTATCGGCATTGCAAATCTGCTGAACAAAACCAACCTGGATCCGGAACAAACCAAGTACCTGAATATTATCAGGAAGTCATCGAACAACCTACTTGTGATCATAAATGATATCCTCGACCTGTCCAAAATAGAGGCCGGGAAGATGGAATTCGAGCAGATCCCGTTCAACATTGCCGATTCACTGGATACTGTATATCATACCCTGTTGTTTAAGGCAGACGAAAAGAAACTGTACCTGAAGATTGATATCCACCCTACAGTACCGGAGGTATTAATCGGAGATCCTGTAAGGCTGAACCAGGTATTGATCAATATTATCGGGAATGCCATTAAATTTACCGAGAAGGGTGGAATTACGGTTTCTGCAAAGGATCTTACCAATGACGGAAAGACCTGCACCATGCAATTCACTATTGCCGATACCGGGATAGGGATTGCAGAAGAAAACCTGGGGAAAATTTTTGAAAGCTTTTCACAGGCCAGCAGCGACACAACACGGAAATTCGGAGGGACGGGGTTGGGCCTTACCATTACCCGCCACCTCGTCGAATTGCAAAGCGGAACCACGGGTGTTACCAGCAAACTGGGTGAAGGAACCCAATTTACCGTAACCATTCCGTATTCTGTTGGAGATCCGGCAACAGCAGCTCTGAAAGGGAAACCGGAGGAGCAGGTGGATCCGTCGAGCCTGACCGGCATTCGAATCCTGCTGGTTGAGGACAATCCGTTCAACCAGTTGGTGGCTACGGATACCCTGAATGACCTGATTAAAGATCTTACCATCGTGGTGGCAGACAATGGAAAGATAGCCCTTGAAAAACTTGCCCGCGAAGACTTTGACGTGGTGCTGATGGACATACAGATGCCGGAGATGGATGGTTTCGAGGCTACCCGCAGGATACGGCAGGACTTGCCCGATCCAAAACACAAAACCAGGATCATGGCTATGACCGCCAATGTGACTA
>JADZBN010000044.1 GCA_020852075.1 Bacteroidia bacterium | reverse complement strand
CTTCAGGCCTGGAACGCCGGTGACCGGGAAGAAACAGGTATTTCTGTAACGATGAGAACACCCGGAAATGACTTTGAACTTTGCCTGGGTTTTTTGTTTACGGAAGGAATAATCAGAGATACCGGTGATGTTGTTTCTATCCGCTATTGTAACGACAGAGGAAAAGCCGACGAAGCGGAAAACATAGTAAAGCTGAAACTCAGGGAAGGGCTGATACCGGATATCGGCAGGTTAAAACGGAATTTTTATACTACTTCAGGTTGTGGAGTATGCGGAAAAACATCCATTGAAGCAGTAAAGTCTATTTCAGCTAACCCTGTTGCCACCAGCAATTTCAGTATCTCTCTTTCTACTCTCCTTACATTGCCGGATAAACTCCGTAAATCACAGAATGTTTTTGATTATACCGGAGGGCTGCATGCTTCCGCCCTGTTCGACGAAACGGGGAATGTGGTACTCATCAGGGAAGATATCGGCCGGCATAATGCACTTGATAAAGTTATCGGGGCCGCAATGGGAAAATCCATTTTGCCGCTGAGCCGCTATTTGTTACTTTTGAGTGGCAGAGCAAGTTTTGATCTTGTTCAAAAAGCCGCCATGGCCGGCATCCCTGTGGTCGCATCGGTTGGCGTACCCTCTAACCTGGCCGTTCAAATGGCAAAGGAAACAGGCATATCACTCGTGGGATTCCTTCGCGGAAACCGTTGTAATGTGTACACCGGAAATCATCGGATTCATTCATGAAAATCGTAAGAACCGGAGATAACGCATACCATGATTTTTTGGGAGATGATCCGCGGATACTATACGCACCCTTCTGCATGACCGGGTTTGTATATCATCCATCCGGGGTACTGCAATGCCGGCAGGTATTACCGGAATAGCTTCTCACCGGCTGATTACCCGGAACGGAGACAGGATCTGCAGCGGTGTTAATAATATTTAACCGGGAAAAAATGACCGAAGATCAATCAGATAGTACGTTGTCCAATGCCGAAAATCCGGAACGGTTTACGGGATTGAAACTGGGTAAACTGAAACATGCTGCCGCGGGAACGCAGGCTGTTATTGTATCGGCAGAACATGTATTCAGTGAAATGAATGCCCTCAGGGGGATGAAAGCCCTGCTCAGACTTAACCAGAAAGGCGGCTATGATTGCCCAAGCTGTGCATGGCCGGACCCCGATGATCACAGATCTCCCATTGCTGAATATTGTGAAAATGGCGCAAAGGCCGTAGCTGAAGAAGCCACTACCAAAAGACTTACCGCATCATTTTTTGCCCAACACAGTGTGGAAGAATTATCCAGGCTGAATGACTATGAAATCGGGAAAAAGGGAAGAATTGCCGAACCATTGTATCTTCCTGCCGGTGCCACACATTATCAGCCCCTGTCCTGGGAGGAGGCGTTTACAAAAATTTCATACCACCTTAAATCCCTGGCATCTCCCGATGAGGCAGTATTTTATACTTCAGGAAGAACCAGTAATGAAGCGGCCTTCCTGTACCAGTTGTTTGCGAGGCAATATGGAACCAACAACCTGCCCGATTGTTCAAACATGTGCCATGAATCCAGCGGTGTGGCACTGAATGAATCGCTTGGTATCGGAAAGGGCAGTGTGACCCTGGATGATTTTTACAAGGCGGAAGTAATCATGATTCTTGGACAAAATCCCGGTACGAATCATCCGCGAATGCTGACAGCACTTCAGAAGGCAAAAGAAAATGGCGCAAAAATTATCTCCATAAATCCGCTGCCGGAAACCGGACTGATGGGATTCAATAACCCCCAGACTGTCAAAGGAATTCTGGGCATCAAGTCCCGGCTTACGGATCTGTTTTTGCAGGTGAAAATCAACGGAGATATTGCTCTGATAAAAGCCCTGATAAAAATTCTTCTGGATGAAGAAGCAAAACATCCGGGAACTGTATTCGACAACGATTTTATCCGCGATCATGTTAAGGGATATGAGGAATATGTGAACCATCTGAAAAAATATCACCTGTCTGACCTCATGGCCTGTTGCGGCATCCCGGAGAAACAATTAAAAGAAACGGCAGATATTCTGAGGAACAGCAAAAGAATTATTGCCTGCTGGGCGATGGGCCTTACCCAGCATAAGAATGCGGTAAACACCATCCGCGAACTGGTGAACCTGCTCTTACTCAAGGGGAGTATAGGGAAGCCCGGCAGCGGAACATGCCCTGTCAGGGGTCATAGCAATGTTCAGGGTGACCGCACCATGGGTATATATGAAAAACCTTCGGAGAAATTCCTTGACAGTATTAAAAATGTATTTGGTTTTGAACCTCCCCGTAAACACGGATACGATACGGTGGACTGTATTCATGCAATGTATTCCGGAAAGGCAAAAGTATTTATTGCCATGGGGGGAAATTTCCTCTCTGCCACACCCGATACTTTATATACGGCGGATGCGCTGAGAAAGTGCAGCCTGACAGTACAAATTTCAACCAAGCTGAACCGAAGCCACCTGGTTCATGGCCGGGAAGCCATCATACTTCCTACCTATGGCCGAAGTGATTCAGATATGCTGAATGGTGAACAGCAATTTGTCAGTTGTGAAAATTCTATGGGCGTGGTGCAGCTTTCGCGGGGGAATCTTAAACCGGTGTCGGAGCACCTGTTGAGTGAACCTGTGATTGTATGCCGGATGGCAAAGGCGCTTTTTGGAGATGCATCTCCCGTAAATTGGGACTCTTTTCTTCAGCATTACGATCATATAAGGGTTGCCATTGAAAAAACCATTCCCGGTTTTGAGAATTACAATGAAAAGGTCAGGAAGCTGGGAGGATTCTATCTGCCCAATTCCTCACGGGAAGGGAAATTCAACACCTTGTCAGGCAAAGCCGAATTAGGAATTGCCGAACTGGAACCCGTTGCCCTGAAACCTGGAGAACTTCTTATGATGACCATCCGCAGCCACGATCAGTTTAACACAACAATTTACGGCCTGAACGACAGGTACCGTGGTGTGTATAACGAACGCCGCGTGATTTTTCTGAATGAAAAGGATGCGGCTTCACTGGGCTTTAAACAGGGAGATGTTGTGGACCTTTTCAGCAATGCATCCGGAAGGGAAAGAGTGGCACATAAATTTATTGTTATACCATACAGTATTCCCGAACAATGTGCTGCTACCTATTTTCCTGAAGCCAATGTTCTTGTTCCGGTTGAAAGTGTTGCAGACAAGAGCAATACTCCTGTCTCCAAGTCGGTTGTGATTCATCTCCGGAGGCATACTCCCGCCACATCCGCCTGATTCAGGCGCTTTTTGGGTGATTTATTTTTTATTAGTATAAAACCTTACAACGGTTTTATTCCGGTGTGGGCTTCCGTAGCCTCCTATTTAGTAAGAAGCGAAGATTTTATTATTAATTCCGTCTGATTCTTACAAGCGTAATGCGGGCATCAAATGGCCCGCGGATAAATAGTCCGTAACGGCAAATTTTGCGTAACAAGGGAAAAATTCCCCTGACATGAAAAGATTATTGCTGGTTCTTTGCCTTGGTACGCTCCTGACACTTTTGATTTCAAAAGCACATGCACAATATACCTCAGCCGTTGGAGGACGGGCAGGAAAATTTGCATCAGGAATTGATATAAAACATTTTTTTGATGCGCGGAGTAATGTGGGTATCCAGTTATTCGGAGGGTTTACCCGGGAAGCAAACGGAGGATGGATGACTAAAGGATATTTTGTAAAACAACTTCCCATTTTCAATTCCATGCTCCAGATACCTGTGGATATAGTTTTCGGTGTGGGTGGCCATGCCGGACTTTTCCGTGATCGCTATTACCGGATTGAATCGGGTAATCCCCTTTATTATGACGTGAATACCCTTGCAGCGGGGGTGGATGCCATGTTCGCCCTGGAATACAATACCCGAAAACTTCCCTTTACGGTTGGGCTTGATGTCAATCCGTATTACAGCCTGTTAAACCCGGGCCCTGAATGGCTTGATGTCGGTATTACCGTACGATTCAAAATACAATAAAAATTTCTCAGGGCCTGACTTTCAGCAGGAATTAAAACTCTGCATTTTTAGGTGTTCGTGGAAACGGAATGACATCTCTGATATTGGTCATTCCGGTTACAAAAAGTATCAGCCTTTCAAATCCAAGCCCGAACCCGCTGTGTACACAGCTGCCGAATTTCCGTGTGTCAAGGTACCACCAGAGGTCTTTTTCCGGAATTTGCAATTCATGAATTCTTCCCAATAACGCATCATAGTTTTCCTCCCGCTGGGATCCGCCGATAATTTCACCAATCCAGGGAAACAGAATGTCCATTGCCCGAACGGTTTTTCCATCATCATTTTGCTTCATGTAAAACGCCTTGATTTCCTTTGGATAATCGGTCAGGATTGCCGGACGTTTGAAATAATCCACAAGAAAGTTTTCATGTTCCTTCTGAAGATCAGTGCCCCACCGGACCGGGAACTCGAATTTTTTTCCGGATTTAATAAGCACGTTGGTGGCTTCGGAATAGGACAAACGTTCAAAAGGATTTTCAACCACGAACCTCAGCCGGGTCAGAAGTTCTTTATCATAAAGGTTATTAAGAAATTCAAGATCATCATGACAATGCTCAAGGGCATATTTTACCAGAAATTTTAAAAAATCTTCCGCCAGATCCATGTTATTCCAGATGTCATTAAAAGCCACTTCCGGTTCTATCATCCAGAATTCGGCAAGATGCCTCGGGGTATTTGAATTTTCTGCCCGGAATGTCGGGCCGAATGTATATACCTTACCCAAAGCGAGCGCTGCAAGTTCTGCCTCAAGTTGACCCGATACGGTCAGGTTAGCCGGCTTCCCGAAAAAATCCTCCCTGAAATTAACACTGCCGTCTTCATTCCTTGGAGGATTCGAAATATTCAGGGTAGTAACCTGAAACATTTCTCCCGCGCCCTCTGCATCCGATCCTGTAATTATCGGCGCATGAAGACAGAAAAATCCATTGTCATTAAAATACTTGTGGATGGCAAACGAAAGGTGGTGCCGGATACGGAATACCGCTCCGAATGTATTGGTTCGCGGCCTGAGATGAGCAATCTCCCTGAGAAATTCCAGTGAGTGTCCCTTTTTTTGCAACGGATAGGTTTCATCTGCACCGCCAAGAACTTCAATGTGGTCTGCCTGAATTTCAAAAGCCTGCCCCTGCCCCTGGGATGTTACCAGTTTTCCGGTGACCGATATGCAGGCTCCTGTGTTTATTTTCCTGAGAAATTCTTCCCCGTGTCTGGCGATATCCACCACAACTTGTACAGAATGGATTACGGATCCATCGTTTAATGCGATAAAGGAAATCTGCCTGTTTCCTCTTTTGGTCCTTACCCACCCCTTCACCGTAACCACACGTCCATCACCTGGGATACCAAAGAGTTCAGCCACTCGAATCGGAATCATATTGGTCATTTTACCGGGCTCAAAAATGCAAAATTTGTCCGGGGTGGACAAGGATTCATCGGGGTGAAACAGGTCAGGGCGAAATGCAGAGAGAAACGTATGCCTTTTCATTCCTGCCACCTTCAGCAGGAAACGCTCCCGGTACCGGTTTGGGATCAATTGGAGAAAAGAAAACCCGGCTTCTCACAGAAACCGGGTTTTACAGCTTTAGCAGATGGAAGGATTATTTTACAAGCATTTTTCCTGTAAGAATACCGTTATTATCCTGCACGGTATAAAAATATATTCCTGTAGCCAAGGAACTGCAATCCATGCTAATGGGTTCATCGGTTACATTACTGCTGAACAGAATGCTGCCTGTAAGATCCGTAACCCTGAACAGGGCATTCCCCGATGTGTTGGATACAACTATGGTCGCATAATCCTGAACGGGATTCGGATAAATCATTACCGAAAGTTCTTTTCCTGATGGAATAATATTCATGGTCCGTTCCTCAACCCCCGGTGCGACTGTTTCATCATTGGAGAGCGGACTGAAGTGCTGGTGGTGAGGATGGTGCCAATGAGGCGGGCGGAATCGGGTACGGACACTGTCACAACGCGAGTCGGTGCAGATTATGGCCCCTGTTGAATCGGTTGCTGTCACAGTAAGACAGACAAAATAGCTTCCGGGCGAATTATAGGTATGAACCGGTGAAGGATCAGTGGAGGTCGTACCGTCACCAAAATCCCAGGCAAAGGTCGTATGAGCCGAACCCCAGGCAATAAATTGCATCGTGGAATCATTTCCAACCCGGAATGCATGAAACCGGGCATTGCAAACAGGATGAATGGGAGCAGGAAGATGGACACGCACACTGTCACACCAGGTATCCGTACAAACTACATTCCCTGCAGTATCTGAACGGGTCACTGTCAGACATGCATAATAAACGCCCGGTGCAGGATAAAAATGGACGGTGGAATTTCCCGCAGTTCCATCACCATAATCCCAGGAATATACAGTCCCTATACCTATGGAAGGAATTCCAAAGAACACATTCAATGAATGGGGGTCCTGTTGATGACCAAAATGCGCGTTGCAAACAGGCGACTGTCCGCCGGTATGCACTGAATCACACCAGGAATCCGTACAGATCACTGCACCGGTGGAATCATGAGCGCTTACGTTAAGACATACGTAATAGGCTCCGGGTGCAGTATAAACATGCGTTTCGTTCATCTGGCTGCCGGTTGTGCCATCTCCGAAATCCCATGCGTAGGTGGTACCTGGCGGATTATTGGCTGCATGAAATCCGACAATCAGGGTGCCGGGGTTTCCCTGATGCATAAAATGACCATCGCAATGCGGGGCAGGAGGTCCGGCATGAATGGAATCACACCAGGTGTCCGTACAGATTACTGTACCTGATGAATCGTGGGCGTTTACGGTTAAACATACATTATAGGTTCCGGGTGCATTGTAAACATGCGTTTCGTTCATCTGGCTGCCGGTAGCACCATCTCCGAAATCCCAGGCATACGTGGTTCCGGGAGGATTATTGGCGGCATGAAAACCAACTGTCAATGAGTTGAAACCTCCCTGATGCATAAAATGCGCGTCACAATGAGGTACCGGCACACCGATATGAACAGAATCGCACCAAGTATCCGTACAAAGGACGGCACCTGTATTGTCATGGACGGTTATTGTCAGGCATGCAAGATAAACACCAGGTCCCGGATATACATGATTCACATTCGGGTGAATTCCTGAGGTACCATCACCAAAATCCCAGTCATAGGTTGCTGCAATATTCATGGAGGCAGCATGAAAGGATTCGGAATAAATGCCCTGTGAAGGGCCATGATTAAAATGAGCGGTGCAATTTCCCGGCTGGGCGACGGCGTTCAATGAATACAGCAAAAGAATACCGGCAAGGGGAAACACGAAATGCAACTTTCGGGAAACAGGGGTAAGGGTCGTTTTCATTTTTTGTCAGATAATTAAGCGAATTTCAACAGATCACTTGAAGGTATGGTGAAGACATTGATTTCAGGATGAATTGGGGAATATTATTCAGGAATGTGACAACAGGGGGGGTATTTTGACAAGTAGGATTCCCAAGGATATACAACTGTAACATATATAATGGCCTCAAGGCTCATACCGGAATTTGCGGGAATTGGATGACGGGCCGGGTGGTTGGTTTAACGAGGTATAAAAAAATCAGAAACATGGCAATTCGGGAAAGAGTCTTTCGTTCCTGTCCGGCTACCAAATGATGACTGTCCTTATATGACTCTTATTCCGGAACCGCCTAATGCCGGGTTTTATCGAAAATCTTATCTTTGTATTCTCTGCACAGGGTATGGATCAAAAGCAAGGTAAATTGCTGAAAAACATTAATTTTCCAGAAGATTTAAGAAAAATCCCGGAAAAGGACCTTGCCATCGTATGCCGGGAACTGAGGGATTTTATCCTTGATATTGTATCCGTAAATGGCGGGCACTTTGGCGCTTCCCTGGGGGTGGTAGAACTCACTGTCGCTCTTCATTATGTTTTCAATACACCTTACGACCAGTTGGTATGGGATGTTGGCCACCAGGCATACGGCCACAAGATTCTGACGGGAAGGAAAAATATTTTCCATACGAACCGGATGTACAAAGGCATCAGTGGTTTTCCGAAAAGAAGCGAAAGTGAGTACGATACTTTCGGTGTGGGACATTCATCCACTTCCATATCGGCAGCTCTCGGCATGGCTGTTGCCTCACGCCTGAAGGGCGAAACGGATCGCCAGCACATTGCGGTGATTGGCGACGGGGCACTGACGGCAGGACTTGCCTTTGAAGGCCTAAACCACGCCGGGGTTGAAAATTCAAACCTGCTGCTGGTTCTGAATGACAACTGCATGAGTATTGATCCGAATGTGGGCGCCCTCAGGGAATACCTCACCGACATTACTACCTCGCATACCTATAATAAGGTGAAAGATGAGGTCTGGAAGATTCTCGGTAAAATTTCCCGGTTTGGGCCAAACGCCCAGGAGATTATTTCCAATATTGAAAATGCGATTAAAACCTCATTACTTAAACAAAGCAATCTGTTTGAATCGTTGCGGTTCAGGTATTTCGGGCCGGTTGACGGTCATGATGTAAACCGCCTGGTTAAAGTCATGAGTGACCTGAAGGGTATTCCCGGTCCCAAATTATTGCACTGCCTTACGGTAAAGGGCAAAGGCTTTGATCTGGCAGAAAAAGACCAGACCAAGTGGCATGCTCCCGGTTTGTTTGATAAAATCAGCGGAGAAATTTTCAAGCCGGTGCCGGCGCAGCCACAGCCGCCGAAGTATCAGGATGTGTTCGGGCACAGTATTGTCGAACTGGCTGAAATGAATCCTAAGATCCTTGGCATAACCCCGGCCATGCCTTCAGGCTGTTCCCTGAATATAATGATGAAAGCAATGCCGGACAGAGCATTCGATGTCGGTATCGCAGAGCAGCATGCGGTGACGTTTTCCGCAGGACTGGCAACCCGCGGAATGATTCCGTTCTGCAATATCTATTCCTCTTTTATGCAAAGAGGGTATGATCAGTTGGTACATGATGTGGCCCTGCAAAACCTTCATGTGGTGTTCTGTCTGGACCGGGGAGGACTTGCAGGCGCTGATGGTCCGACACACCATGGTGCGTTTGACATCGCGTATCTCCGGTGTATTCCCAATATGATTGTGAGCGCACCCATGAACGAAGAGGAACTCAGAAACCTGATGTTTACCTCACAACTCGACGACATCCGCTCACCATTTTCTATCAGGTATCCCAGAGGCAATGGTGTGATGGTGAATTGGAGAACCCCGTTCAAAAAAATCCAGGTTGGAAAAGGAAGAATGATCCGTGACGGTGAAGAAGTGGCCATTCTTACGATCGGGCATCCGGGTAATTTTGCAATACAGGCAAGCGAAGACCTTGCACCGGAAGGATTTTTCCCTGCACATTTTGACATGAGGTTTGTCAAGCCTCTTGATCATGAACTACTGCATGAAATTTTCGGCAGGTTCAAAAAAGTTATTACAGTGGAAGATGGTTGCATCATGGGAGGCTTTGGCAGTGCTGTGGCGGAGTTTATATTGGACAATAATTATTCCATCTCTCTTCAAAGGCTGGGTATTCCGGATCGTTTTATAGAACATGGGGAGCAGAAGGAACTCTACCAGGAATGTCATTTTAATACCGAAGCAATAAAAAATGCCGTCCGCCAACTGGTTGGAGAATCGGTTATTGTGTGACAGGAACCTGCTTTTTTTTCGTGCAAACTGTATGATTTCGGGATTTTTTGAGAAAACAGCAGGGCGGATGGGGGCTTTTTACCTGGAATCGGGTACCCGTTTAAAGCAGACCAAATTCGGCATGTAGGATTCAGGAAGTATTTTACTCAACTATTTTTCTTATATTTCTTAGAACAAAGGGTCAGCCGGATATGGCTGTTGCCGGGCTTTTCCGGCTGTTTGAATACTAATTCATTACCCCATGAACAGGTGTTATCTTTTCAGATTTGCTTTGGTCTCTGCCCTGATGTTCAGTTATTACGGATCTCATGCACAGACCTACCTATTGAATGCATCCACAAACGGCACCACCGTTTCAACCTGCTCCGGAACATTTTATGATTCAGGCGGCAATGGAGGGAACTATACAAATAATGAAAACTATACCATCACATTTTCATCTTCCTCGGGGAACTGCATCCAGCTGAATTTTACTGCATTCAGGACGCAGGGAGGAAATGATTACCTCTATTTGTATGATGGGACATCTGTTGCGGCACCGCTTATTGGAAATTTTTCCGGAACCACATCGCCCGGATCTGTTATTGCTATGTCAGGTTCTATTACCATCCGGTTTGTTTCAAACGGCAACAATACAAGAAGCGGATGGGCGGCTTCCATTTCCTGTGTAAGTTGCAGTGGCAATTATAATATGACAAACGGAGCGGTAACGAATACCTGTGCGGGTATTTTTTATGACAGCGGAGGGCCTTCGGGCAATTACACCAACAATGAAAACAGGGTGCACACGTTCTGTTCAAACGGAGGTGCCGGTTCCTGCCTCCAGGTAGTATTTACCGCATTCAATACTCAATCAAACCGTGACACGCTTACTGTTTTTGACGGGCCCAATACTTCCTCTGTCAGAATCGGTGTGTACAGCGGTACCACGCTTCCACCTACCCTGGTTTCCTCCACCGGTTGCCTGACCTTTCGTTTTGTTTCCAACAGCAGTACCGTCCGCGCCGGGTGGTCGGCCATAATTTCCTGTGTAAACTGCCCGACACCACCTTCGGGTTCCGCTACTTATATACATCCCGTTACAGGGATTGGCGGTTATTATGTCGGAGCTTCTATGGTCAATACCTGCGGCGGAACGTATGCGGATAACGGAGGTACAGGATCCAATTATTCTACCAACATCAACAACATTTACCGGACCTTCTGTCCCAATACACCGGGAACAGCTCTGAGGGTTCAGTTTTATTCGTTCTCCACGGAGAGTGGTTATGACGGCTTAAGTATCCTGAATGGCGCTACCCAAAACAGTCCTGAATTCGGGACGGGTTCCACCTTTTCAGGAACATGCACATCCTATCAGAATTGTATGGCCGCCGGCCTGGGTCCATTTGTATCTACCGATCAGAGTGGTTGCCTGACCTTCCGCTTTTCTTCAGATTTCAGTATAACCTATCCGGGTTGGGTAGCTACCTTTGATTGTGTCCCCTATGCTGCCGGCCCAAACGGAACAGACAACAATGATTGTCAGCAGTCAACAGGTATATGCAGCAACCAAAGCTTCAGCGATGCCAGCACCGGCCCGGGGCTGTCATCGGATGTCTCTTCGGGTTGTATTCCAACGGAAAATTATTCCAACTGGTACACCATTACCATAGCTTCTTCCGGAACCCTTGGGTTTAACCTGGCACCTGCTGTCAACACCGATGATTATGATTTTGCCCTGTATGGCCCGACTTCGGGTTGTGGTAGCCTTGGCAGTCCTGTTCGTTGCTCCTTCGCGGCCAACCTTTCTTCATCGCCCTCAACCGGAATGAACAGTGCTCTGAATATTTCCACCAATACCAACAGTTGCGGGTTTAATAACAGCGGTTCTGATAACAGCGAGGATGCCTGTGGTAATGGCTGGACCAATGAACTAAACGTCACAACAGGTCAGACCTACATGCTTTGTGTAAATAAATGGTCTCCCGGAGGAAGCGGCTTTTTCCTTAGCTGGCTTCTGTCAGGCTGAGCTTCCCTGGATTGCTCCGTGGTACCTACACCCATTGAGCTGCTGAATTTCACGGCAGTTTCTGATAATACGCAGGTAAACCTGGCCTGGACAACAGCCACTGAAATCAATAACAATTATTTCACGGTTGAAAAGAGCAGGGATGGCAGGAATTTTACCCCCGTGGTTTCAGTTCCCGGAGCCGGAAACAGTACCTTCTCACTGTCTTATAAAGCAGTGGATGAAGAACCCTATCAGGGAGTATCCTATTATCGCCTGAAACAAACGGATTATGACGGGAAATATACCTATTCAGACCTGGTCCCCATAAAATTTGAATCACAGGCAGGCCTGGTTGTCCTGAATCCAAATCCTGCACACGATGATCTTTCTGTTATTGTATATTCTCAGGACCATGTACCGGGAATCATAACCATCATTAGTTCTCAGGGTCAGAAAGTATTTGAAACAAGCAAGGAACTGGAAAAAGGGATTAACCGGATTTCCGTTGATCTGACCGGCATGGCAAAAGGCGTCTATTTTGTAACTTTGGAAATCGGTACGGATATCCGGAAGGCACGACTGGTGAAAGATTGATTCCGGCCGGATACTATCCACCGGAAGTGAAAGAATACCTGAAACATATTTTAAAGATCATATTGTTTTATGTGATCTTTTTTTTCTGCTGGCGACTGGTGTTTCTTTTTACCAACAGGCCCGCGCCGGAGCACGTTTCATTGCCACAAATCCTTCCCGCATTTGCGCACGGGATTCGTATGGACATATCCGTACTGGGATATGTATTTTTAATTCCGGCATTGATTTTTATTATTTTCCTTTTTACCGGAATTTCAAGAATCTATAAGGTCTGGTACCGCTATCACCAGGTTTTGATTTTACTGCTGACATTGCTGCTGGCAGGGAACATCCTGGTCTTTCATTTTTGGGGCAGTATGATCAACTACCGGGCGTTGACCTACCTTTCGGATCCTGCTGAAATTTTTGTTTCACTTACAGCATTGCAGGTTGTTGTACTCATCGCAGGCCTAACCGTGACTGTCTGGCTGGAATGGAAAATGTTTCGTCTGCTTGCCGGAAAAAATTTATCATTTGAGAATCCTGTTAACCTGAGATACAAAACAGTAATTATTCCTGTAATGTCCGGAATACTTGTTCTGGCAATGAGGGGTGGACTGCAATTAAATCCGATGAATGAAAGCACCGTGTATTATTCACCGGTACAGCTTCTGAATATGACAGCCCTCAATCCTGCCTGGCACCTTGCCTATGATATTCATCAGGCCAGGCTTTCTGACGGAAATCTTTTCAATACCATACCGGAGCAAGAGGCAAGACAAACCGTAAATCAACTTTTCCGTTGCCCGGGTGATTCATTTCCCGAAATCCTGAGCAACCGCCAACCCAATATTGTCATACTTATACTGGAAAGCTTTACTGCAGACCTGATTGGCGAGATGGGAGGTAAACAGGGTGTCACTCCGGTATTTGACCAGTTGATTTGTGACGGCCTTCTTTTTTCAAACATCTATTCAAGCGGAAGCAGAACCGATCAGGGCATTGTCTCTGTCCTCAACGGATTTCCCGCTACGCCGTTTCATTCCATTATGCGTTCCATGGATAAGTCCTCCAGACTTCCTTCCCTGATAAAGGAACTGCGAAATCACAACTACCGCAATTCCTTTTATTATGGAGGGGAAAACAACTTTTCAAACCTTGATGCCTACCTGATCAATCAGGGATTTGACCGGATCATTGACGAGAGGGATTTTCCCTCGGATATACCACAGGGCCGCTGGGGTGTTTATGATGAGTATGTTCTTGACAGGCAGATCCGTGATCTCAACACGGAATCGCCCCCATTTGTATCGGTATTGATGACCTTGTCCAATCATGAACCTTTTGATGTCCCGGGACCCAAACGGATTCCCGGAAAGGATGAAGCGGCAAGATTTCTGAATTCTGCAGCTTATATGGATGCATGTCTCGGCGAATATTTCAGGATAGCCAGGAACACTTCATGGTATGGGAATACGTTGTTTATCCTGGTTGCAGACCATGGCCACCAGTTGCCTTTCCACCGCGATGAGGTCTTCCCAAACAGCAGGCATATACCCATACTGCTATACGGGGATGTACTGAAGCATGAATTCAAAGACACAAGAAATACTAAACTGGGCGGACACCATGACATTCCTGCCACCTTAATGCCCCAGTTGGGTTTGCCTGCATCGGGGTTCTCGTGGAGTAAAAACCTGCTGAATCCCACTGCAAAGGACTTTGCATATTACCAGGTGGAGCAGGTACTGGGATGGATTGAAGGGAAAGACTGGTTTGCGTACTCGTATGCAAAAAAAGATTTTGTGGTTGACAGTACGCACATACAGCCCAGGGACACATTATTTCACCATGCACAATCATTTGTACAGGAACTGTACAATCAATACCGGAATTATTAAAGCAGCGTAGCCTTCAATCCTCAAGTTTGAAGGTTTCCATGAATTTTGTTGTGTAATTTCCCTTTTGAAAATCAGGGTTGCGCATGAGTTGCTGATGAAACGGGATGGTGGTTTTTACTCCTTCAACGACAAATTCACTCAAGGCTCTTTCCATGGTATTAATGGCCTCCTCACGCGTCTGAGCCACCGTAATCAGTTTTGCCACCATAGAATCGTAATTGGAAGGAATCACATAGCCGGCATAAATATGTGAATCCACCCTGACACCATGGCCTCCCGGAACGTGAAGGGTGGTGATTTTCCCCGGGGAAGGCCGAAACCCGTTGTATGGATCCTCTGCATTAATCCTGCATTCAATGGCGTGAAGATTGGGATAGTAATTTTTCCCTGTAATCTGGATCCCGGAGGCAATCTTGATTTGTTCCTTGATCAGATCGTAATTGATTACTTCTTCGGTAATGGGGTGCTCTACCTGAATCCTCGTATTCATTTCCATGAAATAGAAATTCCTGTATTTGTCAACAAGAAATTCAATGGTACCGACACCTTCATATTTTACGGTTGTGGCAGCCTTGACTGCAGCGTCACCCATTTTATCCCGTAGTTCAGCGGTCATGAACGGACTGGGAGTTTCTTCAAACAATTTCTGATGCCGACGCTGGATGGAACAATCCCGCTCACTGAGATGACAAACTTTCCCCATCTGGTCCCCTGCAATCTGAATTTCAATGTGTCGCGGTTCTTCAATATATTTTTCCAGATACATGCCATCGTTTCCAAAAGCAGCACTGGCCTCATGGCGTGCCGATTCCCAGGCGTCTTCAAAATCCTCTGGCTTCCAGATGATGCGCATTCCCTTTCCACCGCCTCCGGCAGTAGCTTTCAGCATGACAGGATATCCAATGTGTTTGGCTGTTTTAAGGCCCGACTTGAGGTCGCCCACCAGCCCTTCACTTCCGGGAATAGTTGGAACGCCCGCATTTTTCATCGTTTCCTTTGCATTGGATTTATCACCCATGGCATCTATCTGTTCCGGTGTTGCTCCGATAAATTTTACCCCGTGTTCGGCGCAAATAGCACTGAATCTTGAGTTCTCGCTGAGGAAGCCATATCCCGGATGAATTGCATCTGCATTGGTTATTTCGGCTGCAGCCATAATACGGGGGATATTCAGGTAAGAGTCCCGGCTGGGTGGCGGCCCGATGCAGACGGCTTCATCCGCAAAACGAACGTGAAGGCTGTCTTTATCTGCCGTACTGTAAACCGCGACAGTATGAATACCCATCTCCTTACAGGTTCGTATGATGCGAAGGGCAATTTCACCTCGGTTGGCTATCAGGATTTTCTTAAACATTCTTGGGCTTTCATTTGGATCTGAACCGGTCATTCTTCAGGACAGACTTGTGTGCCTGTTTTATGTTCCGGTATCGGGAAGGGCTTTCTAACTGGGGTCCACCAGGAAAAGCGGCTGATCGTACTCAACGGGAGACGCATTGTCCACCAGCACCTTCACAATTTTACCGGAGACTTCCGATTCAATCTCATTAAATAGTTTCATGGCCTCAATGATACACAGCACCTTGCCGGATTTAATTTCATCACCGACGTTTACAAACACAGGCTTGTCGGGCCCCGATGAACGGTAAAATGTACCTATCATAGGAGATTTGATGGTGACCAGGCGGGATTCATCCTTCGCTGCCGGCTTTTCGGATGCAGCCGGTGGCGGAGCTGCAGCGGGAGGCGCAACGGCACTAACCTGCGGCTGAATAAACGGGGAAACCGGAGAGGGAACTGCTGCTATGGTTACAGGTGCAGCGCCGTGCGTGGTCTTAATGGTAATCTTAAAGTCTTTTTGCTCCAGGCTGACTTCACTGACGCCACTTTGCTGTACAAATTTTATCAGACTTTCAATTTCTTTCAGGTTCATGGGTACAGGACTGGATGAATTTTTTGGATTGGGATCTGAGGATTTCTTTTTGCTCATAGGTTTCGGGTTGGGATTCCCTTTTTCTGGTACTGACCCCGCAGGTAAAGGAATTCAAACCTACACGAAATTTCAAAAAAGGCAAAATAAAAGGCATTTCGCCGGATCAAAGAAACTGCCATTAATAAATTCTAATAAACTGATATTTAGATTATTACGAGAAACATCATCCGCCGTATCCCTCTTGCCAAATCCTCTGAAAAATGCCTACGCCTGCCGGAATACTCCGGCAGGCGTAGTGTGGGAAAAAATGTTTTTGTGTCAGAATGCGAAATCTACACCAAGAGCAAGGGCATGGAGTGAATTATTGATTTTTACGTCAACATCCAGAGGCTGTGCATTCAGGGCTTTTACCGTATTGTCTTTTGCCCAGAAGGTATGCATGTATCCCGCATTTACCGTGATGTGCTGCGTGGCACGGAACGCGATACCGGTGTTGAGGTTAACATTGTCATCCTGTATCACCTCGTACGTTCCGAGACTGGTATAGTAACCGTCTTTATCATTGTATGCATAGTCTGTGTAACCGCCACCAAGGCTTGCTGAGAATTTCGGATTTATTTCATAGCGGAATCCCAGCCCGAAGGTATAGGCGTCTCCGGCCATGGATGACCATTTTTTATTCTGGGTAGCAGCTCCTGAAGTGCCCCAGTCTGCAAGTGTCTGGAAATAATAGTTGAAATCAACGAACGACCTCAGGTGTGTGTTGAGTTTGATACCGGCACCAAACGAAAGAAGAGCAGGAAGATCCCTGTGATGCAGTTCCCCGTCGGTGGTAAGACCAAAGTCATCGGTGATTTGTTTTGTTTTAAATTCCAGGCTGGTATTGGATTCATACCTGAGCGACAGATTCAGATCTTCCGAAGGATTTATATTTATTCCGAATACAGCACTGATTCCTGAGGCATGGTCTTCTGTTTTCAGTTCCAGGGTTTCATCGGGCAGGTCGAATGGAGAGGATGTCATCGTCATGCCGGCGTTTACAGTGTTTTTTGCATTGATATAACGGATGGCTGCCGAGAAAGAAAGAAAATCATTTGCGGCATAAGACGCGCCAAGGGTTGAGGTCATGTAATAGGAGGTTGCCTTGAGATGCTGATCACTCATTTCACCGTAGGCCCCGCCGGCTGACATTAGTACCTGATTGGCGATCAGATCGGTCGTAATGGATCCGGTTGGATAGTTCATGGTTGCCCCGCCGCCGGCTACATACAATCCGGTAAAGACCGCCATTCGGTTTTTCTTATAGGCAGCATAAAAATTCGGCAGGAAAGGATCCGATCCATACTGGGAATAGGTATGCTGACCTTGCCCTATTCCAAGGTCATAGGAATGGGTTGGCTTGCGGAACAGTGTCTGGTTGCTGATCTGTGCGTGAAAACCGTCACTCAGCCTGCAGGTGGCTGCGGGATTGTAAACAACAATATCGGTAGCATCCATAGCCGCATTTCGTGCGCCGGTCCTGATCCATTCTGCGCTCAGGTTGGCAAGATTGTCCATCTGGGCTGACGCTCCTATTCCGGAAGCAATCAGGATGGCAGTTATAAAAATTCGCAGGGTGATTTTCATCCTAATATGAATTAAAGGTTATCTGCTGTTAAACTGTGGCTCCCTGCTTCGGTTTATGAAAAGCAGCATGGTACCTTACAATATGAGTCATTGAAAAAAAAGAAAATAATGACTGTAAACAGGTTAATCAGTGGAAATGGTTAGGATTTCAATGACAAACTGCGAAGATAATCCCACTTTAAATTTGGGATGGCAAAAAAAGAATGGATGTGCATATCAATTAAATGGCCCATTTCAGCCAGATACTACCCCAGGTAAACCCCCCGCCGAAAGCTGCAATGATCAGATTATCGCCTTTACGCAGTTTCTTTTCCCATTCCCAAAGACAAAGGGGAATGGTTCCGTTGGTGGTGTTGCCGTAGCGTTCAATATTGAGCATCACCTTTTCCCGGCCGATACCCATCCTTTTCGCAGTGGCATCAATGATCCTTTTATTTGCCTGGTGAGGTACCAGCCAGGCGATGTCTTCGCCTTTCAGTCCGTTACGTTCGACTATCTCGGCGGAGACATCTGCCATTTTGGTCACGGCAAACTTGAAAACCTGCTGGCCTTCCTGAAATACAAAATGTTCCTGCCGGTCAATGGTTTTGTGTGACGGCGGATTCACAGATCCTCCCGCTTTCTGATGAAGGTATTCCAGTCCGCTGCCGTCGCTCCTGAGGATAGAATCCAGGATACCAAAACCTTCTGTGTTGGGTTCAAGCAATACGGCTCCCGAACCATCACCAAACAGAACACAGGTTGTCCGGTCCTGATAATTGACTATACTCGACATTTTGTCGCCACCCACTACTACCACCTTTTTATACTGACCGGACTCGATATATTTAGAGCCTGTTACCAATGCAAACATAAAGCCTGAGCAGGCTGCCTGGAGGTCGAAACCAAAAGCATTCTTTGCCCCGACTTTTTCACAAATAATATTTGCGGTAGCCGGAAATACGTAGTCCGGTGTGGTAGTGGCGCATATCAGCAATTCAATTTCGGAAGGATCAATGCCCCGCTTTTTGCAAAGTTCAAGAACAGCAGGGGCTGCCAGATCGGAAGTGCCTTTTCTTTCTCCTTTCAGAATACGGCGCTCCTTGATCCCGGTCCGGGTTGTAATCCACTCATCGGTAGTCTCAACCATTTTTTCGAGATCCCCGTTACTAAGGACAAAGTCCGGAACATATCCGCCAACGGAAGTTATTGCTGCTTTTACGTTTCCCATAATTTTCTATTGAATGAGGGGTAAAGTGTATTCTCAACTCCCCACAATTTCACTGCTAAGCGCCTGCATGATTTTTTTGCTTAGTTGAGCCTCTGCCACCTCCCTGCTCTGGAGGATCATATTCTTTATAGCTTTTGCCCTGCTGATTCCGTGTGCGATAATGACCGTGGAGTTTACTCCCAGGATGGGAGTACCGCCGTAATCTTCGTAATCAAACCTGTCAAAATAGGGATCCCGGATTCCTCGTTTGCGAATCAGATAATAAAATGATTCGGCTTCCTTGAGAATCACGTTCCCGGTAAATCCGTCACACACTATTACATCTGCTTTATCATTAAAGAGATCCCGTCCTTCAACATTTCCTGTAAAACGAATTTCTTTTGATTCCTTTAACATCTGATGGGTTTCCTTCACCAGAAGATTCCCTTTCTCCTCCTCCTCTCCGATACTCATCAGGGCTACCCTGGGATTTTCCAGGTGGAGAATATGTCTTGCATATACGGAGCCAAGCAATGCAAACTGCAGCAGGACTTCGGGTTTACAGTCGGAATTCACTCCCACATCGAGAATGAGTCCCCAGCCGCCTTTTTCTTTTGGCAGCAGTGATGCAATGGCCGGCCTGAGGATTCCCGGAATCGCCTTTACCGTCAGCATGGAACCTACCAGCATGGCGCCGGTATTACCTGCGGATGAAAATGCATCCAGTTGTTCTTCTTTCAGCAGTTGAAAACCTACCGCAAGGCTGGACCTGGTTTTTTGCTGAAATGCTTTTGTGGGGTGCTCACTCATGCCGATAACCTCAGGCGCATGAACAATATCAAAACGGTCAGGAGAAATATTTTCCCTGTCAAGTATTGGCAGGATGGCCTTGCTGTCGCCGATCAATACCAGCCTTACTGTTTCGGGGATTTCATCCAGAGCCTGAATGGCGCCCAGGGTGGTTTGTTCGGGAGCAAAATCGCCTCCCATAATGTCAACTCCAAGTCTCATACGAGCCGGTTATAGGGCAATGACGGAAGAGGAAAAATACACAGTATGGAAAAGCACCTGACATGGCCCGGAATGGGTTGTCAACTGCATGGGATGTACCAGGTGTTAATTACCCTCAGGATGCATTTTCTTTTTCCATCACCACCTTGCCCTTGTAATAGAGTTTTCCTTCATGCCAGTGCGCGCGATGGAATAAATGTGGCTGACCGGTAGCAGGATCAGTAGCAACGGTTGGTACTTCGGCTTTCCAGTGTGTCCTTCTCTTATCTCTTCTTGATTTTGAGTGTTTGTGTTTAGGATTCGGCATCTTAGTGTACTATTGATAGGATTTGTGTTCGTATAAAACTGAACCGTCAGTTCAGATGGATTTTTTTAAGCATTTCCCACCGCGGATCATGATTTTCTTCTCCCTGTTCCTCATGTGGTGCGTATTTTTCTAATTCTTTCAGGACTTCAGGATCACATGTCGGGTTTCCGTCTGCATCCTCATGAATTTTCCGCAGTGGCACACTCACCGTGAGAAATTCATATATGTATGGAGCCAGATCAATTTCATGCTCTTTCGGAGAAATGGAAATGATGGTTTCGGATGTTTCCTCATCACCGGATAAAATTCCGGCTTTCAGAATCAGTTCAAAATAATTTTCCACCTCAAACGGAATATCCTGAAGACACCTGTCACAAGGCAGGTGCAGCATCCCCTGAATGGTAAAATCAAGCAGCATCAGGCCCTCCTTTTTATTCAATACCACCAGAATATCTGCTTCCCCTTTTTCAAGTATGGAATTTTCAAACTGTTGAAAGAACGCATCGCTGACATGAAACTCAAACTCATGTTCTCCCACTGGCAGGCTTCCAAAATTCACGATAAAATCTCCCTTTCCAGCCATCTCCCGGTTTTCTTAAAATGGGGGACAAAGGTAATAATTATTGCCTTCTCTTCAAGCCTGTTAAGCAGTTGAGTATCAATAATCCTTGGAATTCAAAGGAAAAAAGGGACTTTGACAAGGATACTGAATTATCCTTCGCCCGATTTCCGTACTATTACATGGATTTATTATATGATAATATACTAAATATCAATATATTAGAGTAAAGAGTCCAATTTTCCACACGGACCGAATCAGGTAGGAAGTCCTCCCTCTTTTAGTACCTTCGCGTTCCGAAATATGAGAATTCAGCCCAAAAATCCGTTTTCTTACTTTCTCTTACCCATCCAATGGATCTGGAGGTCTTTCTTTTTTATCAATGCCGTAGTCACGTTTTTTCTATTTTTCCCGCTTTTCTATATTTTTTTAACCAGAGAGAAATGGTTTCCCCTGGTCTTCAAACTAAAAAAAGTGTGGGGACACTTCATGCTCTTCATTCCCCTGATCTTTTACCGGATCGAGAGACGGGGAAAAATCGAAAATGACAAGGCCTATGTTTTGTGCCCGAATCATACCTCATACCTGGATATCCTGCTCATTTATATTGCCTTCCCCAATTATTTTCATACCATGGGAAAAGCGGAATTAAGAAAGGTGCCGCTTTTCAGAAAGTTTTTTGAACGGATGAATATCCCCGTAAACAGAAAAAGCAAAATGGATTCCCACAGGGCCTATCTGCGTGCAGCCTCAGATATTGAAAAAGGCATAAGCATCGCACTTTTTCCTGAAGGGACCATCCACCACAACGGGCCTGTCATGGGACGGTTTAAGAATGGACCCTTCCGGCTTGCTATTGAAAAACAGGTTCCGGTGGTTCCGGTGACGTTTATGAATAACTGGCGTATCCTGCCGGATGATTTCAACAGGCATCCCGGACACCCGGGTATTTCAAAAGTGATTATTCATGAACCGGTGGCAACCGCCGGAATGACTGAATCCGACCTGGATACACTAAAGAATAAAGTGTACGAGGCGATGAATAGCCCGCTGAAATCGGGGTATCCCGATTATTTCAGCCGCTGATACATCAGCAGAATTGGTCGAAAGCCAGTTTCAGGTTTTCGGCAATCATTTCAGGCGTCTTGCCTTCAATATTATGGCGCTCTATGAAGTGTACAAGTTTCCCGTCCTTGAAAAGAGCAATCGAGGGAGAGGAGGGCGGATAGGGAAGTGTATATTTCCTTGCCTGTGCCGTGGCCTCAAGGTCCTGGCCCGCAAAAACGGTCGTAAGCTTTTCAGGACGCTTATTGTTGTCAAGAGACATTCGGATTCCGGGACGGGCACTTCCGGCCGCACATCCGCAAACGGAATTTAGCACCAGTAATAAGGAACCCTTACTGTTAGGTATGGTCTGGTCAACGTCCTGCGGGTTTTTCAGTTCTTCAAAACCCACATTGGTCAGTTCCTGGCGCATTGGCGCACAGATGTATTCAGGATAAGGCATTTTTATTGAAATTTATTGGTTGAATGCTGATGCAAAAATACAATGAAATGAAACAAATTATTCCTCATGCCTGAATTTTGTTGCGTTCTGTGTGATTTCCCAAACCCTCCCATCCCCGTAGGTTCGCAAAATGAAAAAATCCTTACAAATGAGAGAATAGAGCCTGTTTTCCCGCCCCTGAGCCATTACGCCGGGATATTTTGCAGGAGTTAATAAAGACCCGATTTTCTGCATGAACCGGACCAGCGCAATTTTTATCATCCTGTCAGCATGGATGCTTTCCCTGGGGATCAGGGCTTCCGCGCAGGATATATTACCCAACAAGGTATACAGGGTTACTGCCTATAAACAGGGAGACAACCAGATCACCAGCACCTCCAATTATGCCGAGGTCATTCCTCCGCTCAGAATTTATATTCCCAATGCCTTCACTCCCAATGGCGACGGAATGAATGACACGTTTGGTGTAAAAGGCGAGGGCATACGGGATTATCACCTTTACATCTACGACCGCTGGGGAGCGGTACTGTTTGATTCTGTGAACCCACAGGCACAGTGGGACGGAAAATACAAAGGCCAGCCCGTGCAGGCAGGAACCTATGTGTATCAGGTTTTTGCCCTCGGCTTTCCGGGCCATGAAAAGACAGGATCTGTTACCCTGATACGCTGATTACCCGAAGAACATAAACATAAAAGGGGCTGATAAATCATCAGCCCTTTTTCTTTTTCAATAAGTTCTGTTCACCCGATAATTTTTATTTTTACCGGCAAACATAACTCCCAATGAGTGCCTCCCCCCGCTTTAAAAATGTCATGCTTGTTGATGATAATGAACTCGATAATTTCATCAATAAGAAACTCCTGGAGAACGAGAATTTCTCTTCAGAAGTTATTGTTCACCAGGGTGCAGTCCAGGCTCTTGCAGACCTGAAGAACAGGGCTGTCAACCCCGATACCCTGCCGTCTGTTATTTTCCTGGATATCATGATGCCCAACATGGATGGATTTGGATTCCTTGAAGAATTTGAAAAACTGAATGACGCAGTGAAGGGCAAATGCAGGGTGGTGATGCTGTCAACCTCTGAAAGTTTCAAGGATCTTAACAAAGCAAATCAGAATAAATACGTGTACAAGTTCCTGAATAAGCCGCTGAACAAGGCCGTTCTGGACGCTTTGCATATTTGAGTTCTGCCTCTGTTTGCCTATTTTTGCCATAGATCTTTCGGCGCTTCCCCCAATGACTGATTCCGGATTTACGTATAACAGTGTACTCCTTGTGGACGACAGCGAGATAGACGTTCTGGTGAATCGGCGTCTGATGGAACTGACATCCTTTGCTGCACGTATTACAGTTACCAGCAGCGGCGAAGAGGCCTTGCATTACCTCAGGGAAGAATGTGGTTCAGCCTCCTCAGCCCCCGACTGGATTTTTCTGGATATGCATCTTCCTATGATGAATGGCTATGATTTCATTGAAGAATTCCGGAATCTTCCCGGATTTATTACCGGGAAAACCCGGATTATTATTCTCTCGGTGATGCCTAATCCGGAACAACTGAAAAAAGTTTTTCAATATGAATTCATGTTCGACCAGATCGACAAACCTCTGACACGGGAAGCACTGCTTACACTGAAACAGGTACCTGAAAAACTTAACGTTTCTTCCGGAAAAAATCAGTAATCAGGTTGCTGCATTCTTTTTCAAGAATTCCACCGGCCAACACAGTTTTCGGGTGAAGAATATCCCCCGACATTTTCAGAAATCCTCTTTTATCATCCCTTGCACCATATACAATTCTTCCCAGATGTGCCCAAAAGGTGGCACCTGCGCACATTACACAGGGCTCAAGGGTTACGTAAAGCGTACATTCATCAAGGTATTTTCCTCCCAGGTAATTTGAGGCGGCTGTAATGGCCTGCATTTCCGCATGTGCGGTTGTATCATTCAGGCGCTCGGTCAGATTGTGTCCCCTGCCTATGATTTTACCTTTTGAAACCACTACGGCGCCCACCGGAACTTCGTCAATTTCAAAGGCTTTATGGGCTTCTGCAAGGGCCGCCTTCATAAAATGTTCATCGGATGGTTCCATGGTATTCCTGACACTTTATTTTTAATTAGATGAATTTTATACAACTAATGGAGTAGTCGTTGTTCCGGGTATAACGCAACATCCCATCGAATAAAGTTACAAATTTTGAAAAATAATTAGAAAATGACCTGAATAAGAAACCCTATATGGAACCTTTCGTACATTTGTGCATAATCAAAAAACCAAATTCCATGAAAAAAATTGTATTGAATGTATTGGTTCTTTCGGCAGTATGTTTATTGGGAACTACACCTGCATTTTCGCAGAGCGGCAGATTCTCCATAGGCCTTGAAGGAGCATTCCCCACAGGGGACTTTGGGGACGCGGCAGGTACCGGTTTTGGTGCAAGTGTCCGCTATGAACACCCGGTGAGTGATAATATTGCATTGACAGGAACCGTAGGGTATATCACCTTCGGATCAAAAACAGAAAGTGTACCAGGATTTGAATATAAATTTACCTGGTCAATGATACCCGTTCAGGTGGGAGCTAAATATTATTTTTCAGAAATGATGAATGGGTTTTATGGAGCAGTTGAACTCGGCATTCATGCCTCTTCAGCAAAATCTACGGTCACTATTATGGGAACGGAAGTGTCCAATACCGCATCTTCCAGCGATTTCAGCTATGCTCCTGAAATCGGTTATCACCTTGCCAATATTGACATTGGTGCGCGCTACCAGATGATTTCAACCACTGGAAGCACCTCATCCTATTTCGGGATACGGGCAGCGTACGTATTTGGCGGAAAATAACAGGAAGCGTTTTCCTATTGCATTTACAAAAGCGGCTCAAGGGCCGCTTTTTTTATTTCACGGTTTTTTCGTTTTTCTACCTTTGCAAACCTGATTTTCATCAATCCGGAATTCTATGTTACGAACCCATACCTGTGGCGAATTGAATCTGAAGAATACCGGAAATGCCGTTTTTCTTTGTGGATGGATTCACCGTTCGCGTGATCTGGGAGGCATGACATTCACCGATCTCCGTGACAGGTACGGTATTACGCAGCTTGTTTTTAATATGGAGACGGATGCGCTGCTGTGTGAAAAGGCCCGAAAACTGGGAAGGGAGTTTGTTGTCAGAGTCGGAGGCATTGTCACAGAACGCAGCAGTAAGAATCCTAAGATTCCTACCGGAGAGATAGAAATCAGAGTGACAGAACTGGAAATACTGAATGAATCCAGGGTACCCCCATTTACCATTGAGGAACATACCGACGGGGGTGATGACCTCAGGATGAAATTCCGTTACCTCGACATCAGAAGGACACCTGTACGTGATGCTCTCATGCTTCGTTCTGAAATGGCGGCGGCAACAAGGACCTGTCTTCGTTCCATGGGTTTTGTGGAGGTGGAAACACCGGTACTCATCAAGTCCACACCTGAAGGGGCACGGGATTTTGTTGTTCCCTCCCGGATGAACCGCGGTGAATTTTACGCACTGCCGCAATCGCCCCAAACCTTCAAGCAATTACTCATGGTTGCGGGAATGGATAAGTATTATCAGATCGTAAAGTGTTTTCGCGATGAAGACCTTCGTGCAGACAGACAACCCGAATTTACTCAGATTGATTGTGAGATGAGTTTTGTTGACCAGGATGATATTCTCCACACATTCGAAGGATTGGTTCGTTACCTCTTTCAGGAAGTTAAGGGTATTCAGATCGGAGAGTTGCCCAGGATGAGTTATGCTGATGCCATGAAAAATTACGGTAACGACAAACCCGATACACGGTTTGCCATGCTGATCAGGGATCTTTCCATGCAGGTTAAGGGACGGGGATTTAAAGTATTTGAAGATGCAGAGGTAATTCTTGCCATTGCAGTCCAAGGCGCAGCTTCTTATACACGAAAACAACTGGACGAACTGACGGATTGGGTGAAGCGGCCACAGATCGGCGCGACAGGACTGGTGTATGCCAGGGTGCAGGTGGATGGTTCCGTAAAATCTTCCGTAGATAAATTTTATTCGCCAGCCGACCTTGCCGGCTGGGCGGAGGTATGCCAGGCCGGTAAAGAAGACCTTATCCTCGTTCTGGCTGGTCCGGAAAAACAAACAAGGAAAGCCATGAGTGAACTGAGGCTTGAGATGGGATCACGGCTGGGTCTTAGAAATAAGGATATTTTTTCAGCCTTGTGGGTAACGGATTTTCCACTGCTGGAATGGGATGATGAAACAGGAAGGTGGCATGCCATGCATCACCCGTTTACTTCTCCAAAGCCGGAAGACACATCACTGCTTGACACCGATCCGGGGAATGTCCGCGCCAACGCGTATGATATGGTAATAAACGGCGTGGAGGTGGGCGGAGGCTCCGTTCGGATTCATAACCGTAATCTCCAGCAGAAAATGTTCGCGTTACTGGGCTTCTCCGAGACAGAGGCGGTGACCCAGTTTGGCTTCCTTATGAATGCCTTTGAATACGGAGCACCGCCGCACGGAGGTATCGCATTTGGCTTTGACAGGATCTGTGCGCTTTTCGGAGGTGCTGATTCCATCAGGGATTTTATTGCTTTTCCCAAAAACAACTCCGGCCGCGATGTCATGATTGATTCACCGGCCCCCCTTTCCACGGACCAACTGAAAGAACTCGGTATTGCCGTTCCCGAACCGGGGACCAACGCTTCCGGATCTTCACAGGTGATATAGCAGACGGGTTTTTATTTACTTTTTTCAAAAACAGTATTATTTTTTCTTTCAATCATTACATTTATACATCCGGACACCATGTATCCAATGTACATGCCGGAACCTGAAAAATTTTTGATGTCTGTCAATCATCCGTCACTATGAGAAATCAACCCGTCATTTTTTTGATGCTGCTGTATTGCATCACCGTTTCCTGTATCAATCAGCATCATGTAAAGGTGGAAAACAGAAACTTCGGCGATGAAATTGGCGTACAGCAAAATCTGAGCTTCACTTTCAACAGGGATCTTGTTCCCGATTCGCTTACGGGTATTTGGGATACCCTTTCTTATCTTTCCATAACACCGGCTGTTCAGGGAAAATACAAATGGAACAGCCCAAGGGAGTTGGTGTTCTCACCGGTAAACGGATTCAGTCCGAGTACCGGTTATACCATTTCTCTCACAAAGAACATTCTGAAATACAATTCCCCCCTGTTGGATATATGGGAGGGTGTTTCATTCAAAACACATACCCCCTACCTGGATCTGGAAGACGGAACTGCTTTCTGGACGGTTTCAGAAAGTTACCAGAATGCCGCCGCATTACTGGTAACCCTGACATTTAATTATCCGGTTGACCCCGTTGTGGTGTCACAGTTGTCTTCTGTTTCACTGGGCGGCAAAGCAACGGAATTTACCCTGAAAAGTAATACTGCCTCAGAAAATGTCACATACCTGATAGACAATATTCCTCTCGACAGGGTAGAAACAATGCCGGTCAGTGTTGAAATCAATCCAGGCCTTTCCTGTCTCAACAGTGATTATCACACTACCGGGAAAATCACCAGATCCGTTTCGGTTCCGTCTCCCGGTCAACTGGAAATTTCCCAGGTTCTTGCGGAATATGAAAATTCGGAAAGCTTCATTCATGTCTATACAAACCAGTCAGTTGATGCAACTGAGATTAAAGAACACATTAAGCTGGATCCGCAACTTCCCTTTACCATACGGCCGGTGTATAATGGCTTTATCATTGGCGGTGATTTTTCTTCAGGAACTGCCTATCAGGTTACTATAACAAAGAATATGAAGGGCCTTCTGGGAGGATTCCTGCATTCGGATTATTCCACATCGCTCTCTTTTGGTGAAATGGAACCGTCCATTTCTTTTGTCAGCCAGAAGGCCATGTACCTGTCATCCAGGGGATCGAAAAACATTGCTGTACGAATCAGCAGCCTTCCCCAAGTCAGAGTTACCATCTGGAAAATCTATGAAAACAATATTCAGCATTTTCTGAAAAATAACCGGTACACGGATTCCTGGTACGACGACGAAGGAGAATACAATACCGGCGGATACAATTACAGCGTATATGAAATTTCAGAATTTGGAGACAAGATAATGGATAAGGTTTACCAGACCAGGGACCTTGCAGTATCCAACGGAACAAAACTGCTGAACCTCAACTTCGATGAAACAGGCGCTTATCATGGAGTTTATCTGATTCAGGTAGCTTCGGATGACAGACAATGGCTCAGTGACACAAGACTCATTGCGGTTTCTGATATCGGGATGATCGTAAAACAGGGAGAAAACGATGTTTATGTTTTTTTGAATTCTATTCTTTCCACACAGCCACTCGAAGGGGTAAAAGTGTCATTGGTCAGCAATAACAATCAGGTTATGATGACTGCACGGTCAGACAGGGACGGGGTTGCTAAGTTTTCGGAGATACGGAACCGGAAACCGGATTTTACCCCGTCCATGATTACCGTGACTTCGGAGAAGGATTTCAATTTTATTTCATTCCGGGATTCCAGGGTGAATAACAGCAGGTTTGATGTAGGCGGACGGAGGCCAGGATCTTCGGGATTAATGGCATTTATGTATGGCGACCGGTCAATTTACCGGCCCGGTGAAACGATCCGGATGAACAGCATCGTGAGGACTGAAACCTGGATGAAACAGTCAGGACTGCCTGTGAAAATACGTCTCATCATGCCGAACGGTAAAGAATTCAGAAGTGTGCGGGGAAACCTCGACGCACAGGGATCACTCGAATCTTCCTTTGAACTGCCCGGTTCTGCATTGACCGGAAATTATTCCTTGGAACTGCTGACCTCAAACGAGGTCCTGATTGCATCTAAATATATAAGTGTTGAGGAATTCCTGCCCGACAGAATAGATCTCAGGCTCTCCCTGTCGCGCGAAAGTCTGGAAACCGGAGATTCCCTGAGAGCAGAAATTGCAGCACTCAATTATTTTGGCCCGCCGGCTGCCGGCCGAAAGTATGAAATGGATTTTTCCGTTACCCGGAAGGCATTTAACGCAAAGAATTTTCCGGGATATTCATTTGACATAACAACGGGAAACAATCTTCAGTTTACGACCAATGATGTCAGGGAAGGAACGACAAATGCGGAGGGAAAAGCCGGAGAAGTATTCAAAGCACCTCCTGAATGGAAAGACCAGGGACTGTTGTCATGCAGTGTTCACGCCACCGTTTTTGATGAGACGGGCAGGCCCGTAAACCGGGTAAAGGAATTTCCCGTTTTTACCCAAAATACTTTTTTCGGAATCCGGATGGATGACAGGTATGTGAACCGCGGTGAAGCTTTACGAATTCCGCTCGCAGCGGTAAATCATTCAGGTAAAGGGGTTGCCGCGAAGGCTCTTGTAAAAGTGGTCAGGTTCGACTGGTACACTTCACTTGAAAAAGATGAATACGGCAGCAGGGTAAGATATGTATCCAGGAAAAAGGAAGTGATACTGCAGGAACAAAATTTGGATATTGCAGCAGGCGGAACAAATTATGATTTTACGCCCGGGGAATCCGGTGAATATGAAATCCGTATTTCGACGCCAGGGAGTAAAGCGTATGTCACGTCTGATTTTTATGCCTTTGGATGGGGCTATACCAGCAATACTTCCTTTCAGGTGAATCCGGAGGGCCAGGTTGATATTGTGGCGGACAAGGATGCGTATCAGATGGGTGAAAATGCTATTCTTATTTTCAAAACACCATTCAATGGCCGGCTGCTGATTACCATGGAATGTGATAAGGTTATTGAATACCGGTACATAAATACAGAAAGCAAAACGGCACGTATTGAAGTTCCCCTGAAGGAAAGCTATATGCCCAATATCTACATTACTGCTACCTTGTTCAGATCCCTTGATGACCAGTCCATTCCTCTTACGGTTGCACACGGTTTCCTCTCATTAAAAGTGGATAAATCCTCCTGCAGGATGCCTGTATCACTGACGGTAAATAGCGTTTCAAGGAGCAAAACAAAACAGACGGTAACATTAAAAACGCTTCCCGGGAAAAATATCAAAGCAACCATAGCAGTCGTGGATGAGGGAATACTGGCGATCCGGCAGTATAAAACGCCGGATCCGTACGGGTATTTTTACCAGAAAAAAGCGCTGACCGTGCAGGCATCCGATGTATATCCGTATCTGTTTCCTGACCTGAAGCTGCAAAAATCCTCAACCGGAGGTGACCAGGCAGATCGGGAAATGATGAGTGGCAGGGTCAATCCACTGAGTAATAAAAGGGTGAAACTGGTCTCATGCTGGAGCGGGATTCTTGACGTTAATGACAATGGAACCGTCACCTATACTTTTGATATCCCTCAGTTTTCGGGAGACCTGCGTGTGATGGCCTGTGTTTACAGGGATCAGGCGTTTGGAAGCGCAGATACACATATCAGGGTTGCGGATCCGGTAATAATTTCTCCATCCATACCCCGGTTTCTTTCTCCGGGAGACACACTGAATATGCCGGTTACTCTTACGAATACCACAAAGAAGTCTTCGGATGCGGTTGCTACAGTCAGGCTGTCCGGGCCGCTTAAAATGGCAGGCAGCAATACCGTAGCAACAAAGCTTGATGGCGGGTTGGAACAGAAAGTTGTATTCCGGATTGTTGCGGATGGTGTATGGGGAGCAGGGGCGGTAGATATTCAGGTTAAGGCAATGAATGAAACATTTTCTGATCATACAGATATTTCGGTTCGCCCGGTTACCTCGCTTCTAAAAACCAACGGATCGGGTACGGTAAGCGGAATGGGCAGGATACAGGTTACAAATGATTTCATTCCTTCAACGGTCAGGGCAAAACTGGTCATAAGTCAAAATCCCGTGGTTCAGTTTTCACGTCCGCTCAGTTACCTTCTTGGATATCCTTTCGGATGCCTGGAGCAGACCGTGTCAAAAGCTTTTCCCCAGATATATTTTTCCGATCTCGCCCGAAACATGAAATATGCCGCCTCTTCCGATATGAACCCTGCCGCCAATGTCCAGACGGCCATTCGTAAAATCGAGGGGATGCAGGTATTCAATGGAGGATTTTCTTTCTGGCCGGGAGGCGACCAGGTTTCCTGGTGGGGAAGTAATTATGCGCTGCATTTTCTCGCAGAGGCAAGGAAAGCCGGTTATGAAGTCCGGGATCAGGTGGTACAACGTGCTTTGTCATACATAGCCCAGAAGGTGAAGGAACACAATGTGGAGAAGAACTACCGTTATCTGGATGGATCGGGTGTATTGGAGGAAAGAAGTGTTTTTTCAAAAGAAAATTTTTATGCGCTTTATCTACTTGCTGTTTACGGAAAGCCCGACATCAGTACCATGAACTATTATAAGGCGCATCTTGACCGTGTTGCACTGGATGGAAGGTACCTGCTTGCCTGTTCATATCTTGCATCAGGCGACAGGAATAATTATGAATTGCTGGTTCCCACATCATTTCAGGGAGAGCGATCCATCTCCGTTACCGGTGGAAGCTTTTACAGTTATATCCGGGACGAAGCCATAGCCCTGAACGCTCTTCTGGAAACAGATCCCGGAAACCGTGCAATTCCCCAAATGGTCCGTCACCTGTCAAAAGCTGTAAGTGATGCACCGTATCTGAATACACAGGAGGCAGCGTTTTCCTTCCTCGCTCTTGGAAAATTTTCAAGGAAGAATGCCATGGAAAAAATTTCTGCAACCATAACGGCGGAGGGCCTGCCTGCAGAAAAATTTTCAGGAAAAGATGTGATTCTTACGAATGGAATCAACGGGAAGCCGGTGGATGTCAGTATAACCGGCCCGGGTAATTTATATTATTTTTGGGAGGCCGAAGGACTTAGTTCTTCGGGAAATGTGAAAGAAGAAGATAAGTTTCTTCAAATACGCAAATCATTTTATAACCGGTTTGGACAACCGGTCACGTCAATGCGTTTTAAGCAAGGTGATTTGATTATTGTTAAGCTGACCCTTACAAACCTTGAACGCTCCAGGCTGGACAATATAATAATCACGGATATGCTTCCGGCCGGATTTGAAATTGAAAACCCAAGGATCACTGAAACCACAGGATTAAGTTGGGTTAAAAACCAGAG
>JADZBN010000043.1 GCA_020852075.1 Bacteroidia bacterium | reverse complement strand
TCCCATGAAGAAGCCCCCCCCTTCACGATTATCCTGATATTTTTAATGATCACCGGGTTCATTGCCCAGGGGCAGATACAGGCAACACTTACGGCTGCTAATTACAACGGATATAACATCAGTTGTTTTGGTATGCAGGACGGATCGCTTACGGCTAACGTCAGTGCAGGAATACCGCCCTTTACCTTCCGCTGGAGCAATGGAGCTATTACCGCTTCTGTGAATGGTCTTTCAGCCGGGTATTATTCGGTAAATATCGTTGATTCAACAGGGGCAGACACTACCCTCCAGGTTACCCTTTTGCAACCCGAGCCATTGACCGTACAGGAATTGATACCATACGTGTATGCCAAGGGAGCGGGAATTGTAAGGGGAATTTCCAAAAAGCCGCAGTGGCAAATTGATGTATCCGGTGTTCCCGACGGGATTTATTTTATCAGAATCAGTACCTCATCCACAAGTGTTTTAACACCCGTAGTAATCAATAAATAAAGACATGAAAAAGCTGCTCACACTCCTCTTGTTATCATTTTTTCTGAATAGTACCAACGGCCAGGGCTGGCAATGGATAAAATCTGTCGGCGGAGGGGATATGGACGGATGTTGGGATGTTGCCGTGGATGCTGCTGATAATATATACGTAATTGGAGATTCTCAGTCCGATCCCATCATGTTTAATACGGCCTACTTATGGTTAACCGGGGCGAGGTCAGGCTTTATCCTGAAGCTGGATAAATACGGGAATGAAAAATGGGTGCGGCAGATCAGCAGCACAAGTTTTTTAGATTTCTTAGGTGTTTATGGGGTTACTACGGATACAATGACCGGTTCAATCATAATTGCAGGCCAATTCTCTGATAATCTAACAATAGGAAATATGACTGTTAGCAGTACTTCACAGTTTTATACATATTATATTGCAAAAATAGATTCGAATGGGAATACCTTATGGATTAACACAGGGGGGAATTCCATTAATGAAAGGGTAAGCGTAGGAAAATCAGTCGTTGATCCCTATGGAAATATTGTGGCCCCGGGTTATTCATACGGAGGGGGAAGCATTCATGGAAATCCGGTTGATCCGGGGGAATTCCTTATTACCCTTGATTCAAACGGTATCTGTAAAAGTGCAAAAACAATCATAAAAAATGGAGGCGGAAGGTTAGCGATGCTGAATTCAGATTTTATTATTTCGGGGACAAGTATATCAAATGCAGACACTCTTTTTATAGATACCATGTATTTTATCAATAATCATACAGCCAATCCATTTGTTTCTGTATTCGACAGTACCGGACATGTTAAATGGGCTGTTATGGATACAGGAAATGGAAATGACTATTCAACTGGACGTACAGCCGATCAGAATCAGGGCATCTATTACTATGGTCAGTATCAGGGTACCTGTTATTTCGGAAATGATTCCCTGGTATGCCCTAACAACAATGCGGATGTATTTCTCTGCAAGCGGGATAATAACGGGAATGTGTTGTGGGTAAATTCCCTTCAGGCTTCCTATTTGGGTAATTCAGGTGGGAGTGTGGTACTTGGCCCGGACGGGAATATTTCTATATGCGGTACATACATCGGAAAAGCCGTATGCGGAACAGATACCATTACTTCCGTTAGTATGGATTTGTTTGTAGCCACGTATTCACCTTCCGGCTCCTGCCTGGGCTTTGACCATGCTCCTTCGGCAGAAGGCCTGGCCATGGCTGTTGACCATGAAGGCAACCTGATTTGTGTGGGCAGTTACGGGAACACCATCATAGCGGGAAATGACACGGTTCATCCTTACGCCATGGATGACGGATATATCATCAAACGATCGGGACTTACCATAGGTATATCAGAGCAACGATCAGCAGGAAAGCGCCTGAAGATTTATGCCAATCCGACCAGCGGAGTATGCCATGTGGAACTACCCGAAGCGTTGAAGCATGCATCCAGGTTGTATCTGAATATTACGGACGGGAAGGGCAGGGTAGTGGAAAGCCGTGAAACCGTCAGGGAGGACGGATTGCAACTGAACCTGTCAGCTTATGCCAGGGGGACTTATTATATTGAACTTTCCGACGGCAAGGACCGATATTCCGGGGTAATCGTATTTCAATAGAGTTGACTTCAATTAAATAAAAAACTGTTGACTTTTTTCAGGACTAGACGTAAGGATACAAGTGCGCTGGGAGGACATACCAGGTATGTTTGCTTCCGGATGGAAGCATATTTTAATTGATACGTACGATTTTCTGAATACTGCTGCCGGGTTTGTTATTTCCCGGAAACGAAACCTTCAGGTAATAAATACCTGCGGCAAATTGGTCTAATGGAATTTTCAGGTTTACTGTTCCGGATTCAGAAATATTCTCCGAAATATAGATATCCTTTCCGATGGCATCATACAAATCCACAGAGACCTTGTCATCTGCTGCAAGCCCGGTAATTTCCAGGTTGAGTTGCTGAAACTGCAAGACCGGATTCGGATAGGTTTTAATACGGAATGGCAGGACAGGCGGAGGAACGCTGCAATCTTTGGGTTTTCTCTGAACCATTCCTTTATACAGTGCAATACCTCCCGCATAATTTCCAACAGCCATGTCCGCTTTTCCATCATTATCCAGGTCTGCAAGGGAAATTGCTGCATTCTTTCCTTCATTGATTCCGGAATAAAATGAATCCGCCAGTTGGAATGTTCCCGTTATATTATTATCAATGTTTGTGTAGGAATAAATCCTGTTACTTTCAGTTCCGACGAGTAACTGAAAATCTCCCGCCTGGCCTGTCGTAAGAAAAGGAATGGCATATCCTGTACAACATACCGGTTGTACGTCAATACCCCCAAATTCGGATATGGTAGGTGAGGGTCCAAAACGTGCCAGGGAATCGGTTCCCGTATTTTCGAAATACCTGATGCTTCCCCCTCGTTCACCGATAAGCAAATCGGGCTTACCGTCACAATTCACGTCAACAAGCTGGGGTGCGGAAAACTGCCCTACGTCAATGCTGTCAAAGAAGGCCGTAGTAAAGGTGTAGGTTAAAGGATTCCCGGGGCCTGCTGTATTGGTAAAGTAATACAGTTTACCGTCTGTTTCACCAATCAGCATGTCTGCATCACCGTCGCCGTCCAGGTCACCAAATGCAGGATAGAGGCCGTTTAATCCGAGGGTGGAAAGATTCGCAAAGTCACGGGTTACCAGTGTGAACGCGGGCGACTGCCTGGTTCCCGTATTACGGTAAAGTGCAAGGGAAGAGGGGTGGGGAACGGTTAGAGAGTAATAATAATAATTCCCGATAAAGAGATCGCTGAGAGAATCTCCGTCGTAATCGAAAAAAACAGGGTAGGATCCTTCTCCCACGTCAATCATTTCATCCTGAAGAAAATTCTTTTTTACAAAACTGAACGATGGAACTGCGGTCGAACTGGTATCGTGGAAAAGCCACGAGGATGCGGTGTCTTCAGATGCGCTCCGGTTTGGCGCTGCAAGCAGATCCTTCCGCGCGTCATTGTTCACATCTTCGTAATAAGTAGCCGGGAATAAATTGAAGCTGATGGGATGTGAAATGTCCGGATACACCTGCGTTTGGGCTATCATGGAATCCAGGCCGGGATTTATGCAATTGGTAAGCATATAGGCGTCGCTGCATACCTGCGGGCCAAGGATCAGGTCCTTTTTTCCGTCGCCATTCAGGTCCAGGATGAGAGAGGCGTTGCCGGGATGAAGCCCGGTTCTTGCCACATCGGATTGGGTTTCAGGATGGATGGGGCCATTGTGTGAAATGCAGGGTGAATTGGTATCCCCGAGCAACACATCACACGTGAAGAAGTTTTCACTGAAACTCCCCCAGCAGTGCTGGTCAATGGTGAATTCCAGGGAATCACAGGTACCGTAATTCTCTTCGCTGAGATTTTTAAACAGATACATAAATACTCCCGATCCGTCAAAGGTTACAATGTCCAGGTCATTGTCATCATCTATATCGGTAATTGCAGGTATGTCCGCAGGGATTATGTAGAACGGAATCTGGCTGAAGGATGTGACAAATGTAAAGTGCAACCCGTTCAAGGAATCGTAATCGTTTCTGTACACCGCGAATGAGTTATTCTTCGAACAGAATAAGTCTTTTTTTCCGTCGCAGTTAAAATCACGCAGCAACACCCAGCCGTCAAGCCCCTCCGGAAACCGGTTCCTGTATTGTGGAGCATAGGAATATGACGGTTGTCCGGGGATACCGGCGTTCAGAAATGTATAAACCCTGTTGGTGCTTCGTTCGAACACAAACAAATCCATGATACCATCACCGTTGAGGTCAATGGTGGAAAACTGAGGGTTGTTGAACCCTCCCGCTGATGGAAAGAGCAGGTTGTGCCCCCATTGTGAAACCGGAATGGAATCCCAGTATGTAAAATCTGCCTGGGCAAAAGTTTTTCCGGGTAATGAAATAAACAACAGGCAAATAATCCGGAAAATTATTTTATGAGCCTGACGGTATGTATGCTGCGCCAACAGGTAATTATCATTCATACGTGGATTCATTCACAATAAATTTCAGGTATTGTTACCGTGTCAGGCTTAGCCAGTCCTGTTTTACCGTTTTGGTTCCTTTTGAAAGGTCCGTAATCTCAATAATATAGTAATAAGTTCCGTCTTTTACCTTTGTTCCATTGAGTGTGCCGTCCCATCTGTAATGGGTATCGTCCCCCTTGAAAACCTCTTTTCCCCAGCGGTCGAATATTGTAAATTGTACCTGGTAATTGCCCTTATCATGATTTGGGAATGAAAAATAATCATTCTTACCGTCATTATTCGGCGTGAAAATGTTACCGGTACCCGTGATAATAATTTGTTCAATGGAATCAGCACACCCGGAAAAGTCAGATGCAGTGAGCATAACGGGATAGATACCTGAAGAGGTATAGGTATGGGAGGGGCTGAACGAACTGTCGCTGGTTCCGTCACCAAAATCCCAGTGATACACGTCTGCGTTGATACTTGAATTGGAAAAACCGATCTGGTTCCCCGCAGGGTTCGTTGTGACAAAGGTAAATTCTGCCTGAGTTCCTGTCAAAACATTGCTTACAGGGATTACCAGGCCGCTCGTGATACCTCCCGGGCATCCGTTGGCGGATCCGTACACATTGCCGTGAATGTTTCCGGATAATCCGCCGGCAGCATTGAGCGTAACCGAGGAAAGTAATGTCGGATCTGTAACCATGCAGATACCGCCTCCCCCGCCTCCGCCGGGCCCTGCTCCGATCAGCGAGGGGCTTCCCCCGTTACCGCCAATTACCGTCACAGGGACATTTCCGGTGATGGATACCGCGGCAATCAGAACAGTACCGCCTGCGCCGGCACCACCAATACCATCGGAGTGCAAAGGTGATCCGCCGTTCAGCGAAGAATCACCGGAGGATAACAGATTACCACCGTTTGAAAGCAGGGTGTTGCAGGTAATTACAATGATTCCACCCCCATTGGCACCGGCAGTACCTTCATTGGCATGGATGGATCCGGAGCCGCCTCCCCCGCCCATAAATATTTTGGAACTTCCGGAATAGCTGAGGGCATGTCCTCCGATTCCACTGGCACTCTGATAGTCTGCTGTTATGGGATACCCCCAGCCGCCGTTGCCGCCGCATCCGTAGTTTGAACCGCCAGCGCCTCCGCCGGTATGTGAATTACCTCCGCCACCTCCGTTAGCCGGAGCCCCGCGCCCGGAAGTAAACGGATCTGCACCATAAAACGCGATTCCTTCTCCCTTGGGTCCGTTGGCCACAATAGACGGTGTCTCATCAAAATAATTTGTATCGGTGATAAAATCCACTCCCGATATTATCGGGCCTCCCCGGAATCCTTTGGCACTGACATCCATATCCGATTGCAGATCTATCGTCCCGGTTGCGTCCAGCGCAAGGATGCCGCCCGTACTGCCATCCCAGGCTTTGCAGGTAAGCGTTCCGCTAATCACCGGCTGGTTGTATTGGGGAACACGGACTACCTGTACTTTTCCCGGTAGGTCATAACTGTTTTGCAGGTTATTCTGTAATTCAAGTACGGTGGAACTGACCACCGTTGTAATATGTGCGTATTCATAATTTCCTGCATTGGCGTAGGAATTTATTGTTCCATAGGAAGAAGAGTTGCCGAGATCAATTTCGGCACCCTGCATCTGAATTATCAGAACCAGGTCACCTGCATGGAACAGAGAGGCATCACCTACGGTAATTCTCCGGGAACAGGAGGAAGTGGTTTCAACCAATGGTGTATAGGCGTTAATGATACCACTGACAGAAGGGGAGCCGTCGGATCCGTTACCGAGAGACTGTGCGGAGCCGGACGAATATTGAAGCAGTAAGATCAGCAGACAGAATGTAAATAAAAGGAATCCTGATTGTCGCAGCATGGATATTGTTTTAATCATATCCGGATTTATGGATATGGAAATATGATAAATGCAATTACCGGTTTATTTGAAGTTTTCCGGTACTGACCTGGTTCCCTGTTTGCAGGGAATAGAAGTAGAGTCCGGCAGGCCAGGTTGCTGTCTGGATACTGACAGGATATTTCCCGCCACGCATTTTACCCGTATGGGTCTGTAACATGATTTTACCATTGATATTCTTCACGGTAAGGATACAATTTTCTGAAGGGCCGGTGAGGGTAAGATCAAAGGTAACGGAAGAGGTGCCAGGATTGGGAAATACATTTACCTGTATGTAAGGTACACACATTTCCGGAATATTGCTTGTGGCCTCCCCGATAACAGGGAATATCGCAGCATCTATATCCAATAAGGAAAAATCCTGCATGGATACCCAGGACCCTGAGCTGTCCTTTACGTGGCACAACCTCGCTCCCAGTCCGTCGCCATTACTGTTTGTCATGATTCCGGCAAGATTTCCCGTGCCGGCAGGAAGGACCACACTTACGAAAAATGAATCCGTAAATGAAACCGGAAGCTGCATCAGGAAATTTGAATACACTTCCTGGGTGGAGGAGGTGTCAACCCAGTTGAGCGGAGTTGCGAATGATGTACCGAGCAGGGTACCCGGCGAACCGGATCCGGGATCCATGGCATAAACCCTGACATAAACACTGTCGTTCGGGTTCAACACTGTTTTCGCACCAAAGCGGACCACTACTTCGTTCAACTGATGTCCGGGGGGTACCTCACATTCTGATGAGGTGGTATCACCGACCGGTGCCTGGCCATATTTTTGTGCAACTTCGAGGATATTGAACTCATTGTTACCACTGAAATATCCCTGTGAACTGGGATATAAGACCAGTCCCGGCGCGTTATACAGATGGCAAAACAGTGTGTCGCTTTCATGGGCAGATGCAATCATCCCCGATGCAGAAATACATGCGGTCAGCATCAGAAATTTATGGTAACAGGTACACTTCATATAGGTGATTGATTCGTTATCCTGACTGTAAATGGTATGTGATGGAGGAGTTTGTAAATGTGGTAAAACTAAGAAAATTTCAATAAACTACCTATTTTGAGCCGTAGTTCACAAAACAGCCGGCCGGAAATTTGGCATGCCTGTCATGGGTGAAAAAAGACACCGGAAGTATTTTCTATATCCATATCATTTTGTTTAATTTCCAAAGATTACATTTGCTATTCCAATCGGGGAAACCCGCGCATGAACGTGGAATAAGTACCAGGCCAATGCCTGACCTAATACTAAAAAGGATGAAAAACCAGTTGTTTATTCTTATGTTTTTAATTTCCATTGCAGGATTCGCCCAGACGGCAACCAATTTCACATGCAATGATTGCTCAGGCAATACACATGATCTTTATACCGAATTGAATGCGGGGAAGGTAATTGTACTTTGCTGGGTAATGCCCTGCAGTGCCTGTGTGGGCGGATCTCTCACAACGTACAATGTGGTGCAAAGTTATGCATCCTCCCATCCCAATACCGTATACATGTATCTGTGTGATGATTATGCAAATACACCTTGTTCTTCGGTAAACAGTTGGGCAAATGCCAACGGTCTGACGAACGCAGTCCGGTTTTCAAACGCATCCATCAACATGAATGATTACGGTTCGACCGGAATGCCCAAAGTGGTAGTTGTAGGTGGTGAAAATCATACGGTATTTTACAACGCAGATAATGTCATCAGTGCAGGCGACCTTCAGAATGCCATAAACGCCGCGCTCTCGGTTACAGGTATATCCGAGGCTGTCAGCAACGTTTCATCCATGGTGGTTTTTCCGGATCCTGCCCCTGCTTCTGCCAGTTTGAACATCAGTCTTTTGAAAACATCCGAATCTGTTGTTGAACTTTTTAATTCTGAAGGAAAATTAGTTGAATGTATCTTTAAGGGAATTCTGAATGGAGGGGAGACCAGGGTAAACCTGAGCCTTGAAAAAATCCCTGCCGGAATGTATTTCATCCGGTTTACGGACGGGAAATCAGAACGTGTTATCAATTTTATCAGGGGAAAGCAGGAGGGTTTATCCCATTAAATAAATACGGCACCAACCTGACTTTTGAAGTTTTGTTCGGATTCAATTCACAGCTATGGCAGAGCGTTTTATTAAAAAAGCACTACTTCTGACTACCGGAATATGTATTCTTATACTGCAAAAGGGAAATGGACAATGCTGTGCAGGTGGCAGTGGTTGTTCCATTACCGGAGAAGCATCAACGGGTGTGCTGCAGAAACGTCAGATCGAGTTGAGTACGAACTTTCAGTTTATCAGCACAGATAAATTTTATAAAAGAGACAGGGTAGCTCCAGATGGTGAAAGAACATTCGATTCGTACAACAGCTCTTACCAGTATTTCAGGCTGGGTTATGGCATATCTGAAAATTTCACCCTTTCTGTTGAAGGCGGCTATTATTTTTTAAAGAAAGAAACTGGACTTGACAATAATCCGTCAACAACCTATTCATCAAAGGGGATTGGAGATCTTATTCTTTTTCCCCGTTATGACATTCTGAACCATACCAGGGGGAATATACATCATGAAATAACCGTGGGTATGGGATATAAAGTTCCCCTGGGAAGTTACAATGATTCTACCGGAAATATCGAGCCGTTTTCAGGCCAGACCTATTATGTATCAAAGCCCACCTCAGTACAACTTTCGTCGGGTGCACAGGACATTATTTTCTATGCATTTCTCTTTCGCGGCAACACCGTGAAAAATTTAAATTTTTTTGCGAATGCTTATTACATAAAAAAAGGCTGGAATCCGAATGGCGAAAAACTGGGAGATTATGCAAGCGTAGCGATCTTTGCGGGTAAATCCTTTTTCAAGCGCCTTGGAATTACGATGCAATTGCGGTATGAGTGGGTTGACACTATGAAAATTAATGAAAGTGTATTGCTTTTCGGTAAGCCATCCAATTATTTCCCCGAGGCTACCGGGTATAAAAAGATTTTCCTGACTCCGCAAATTAGTTACACTTTTGGAAAATTCACATTTTTTGCGGCTTCGGATTTCCCAATTTATCAATTCCTCAATAGCAGTGATTATTACACTCAGGTTGGTTCCCGGCATCAAACAACCGTCGGACTGACATTCCGGCTCTTCGCAGTGAAGGGAGTAAAGCAGGATTCAGGTACGACAACGCTGTACAGTTGCCCGATGCATCCCGAAGTAACTTCTTCCCGGCCGGGTCAATGCCCTACATGCGGCATGGACCTTGAATTAAAAAAATGACAGGAACCGGATGTTTTAGCCTTCAAAGCGAACAGCTTTTGACTGGGCAAAAGCCAACTTTGTGAGGCAAAAAAAAGAAAGTGATTTTATTAATATTCATTTTCATGGCCAAATGCTTTTATTTGATCCATATATTCTTCTAGTTGTAAAAATACCGGATATTGCAGGTGGGTCTTATCCTTTATTACTTCCATATAGTAAGGATTCAAAATTATTTTGAGGGCGCTCCCGGAAGAGATGGCACTTTTCCCTTTATTGAATTTTTCACCAGACCAGATATGAATTCGGCAAATGGAACTATGTCTTGGTTAACACTTGCCGCTTCAAGTGCTTTCATATACTCGGTTCGTGAAGCCGTTGGTATAACCGTCCACGGATAACCTCCAGATGCAAGCATGGCATTCATGAGAAACCTTCCCATTCTGCCATTACCATCCATGTACGGATGAATATAGACAAATATAAAATGGCCAAGAACCACTCTGATTTGTGCTTCTTTCTCCTCTCGCAATAATTCAAAATATTCTGGCATGCTGTCTCTGACTGCATCAGCGTTTGGTGGGACATGCATTGATCTGCGAATAAATACATCCGAATTTCTGTATCCGGCAAGATGGGAAGGCTTCAATAACCAGCTGCTCCGGATATGCTTACCTATCAATTAAATAAACGGCAATGCTTCGACGGACATTCGTCCGTTGTTTTGAACTGTGTGATATTAATCCACCGTTAAAAGCTCATCGTATATAAATCAAGAACAAACATATCTTCGGAGCCATCAAAGATTGAAAAAGTTTCGACTCGATGAAGTTATTACTGGCGATATTAAACAATCTATTTCCAAAACATTAGGTAATCCATAATAATTCCGGGCCGAACTGAAAAGATAGTCCTGTTCGTTGTAAACTATTTTATCGATGACAGGATTTTGGTGTATGTATTTTAATTTTTGCCAAGTCACTTTCTCGGAGTACAATTCAATTGCATGGTTTTTGTCCTTCCACACTTCGTAACCTTTGTTCTTTGGGTGTGTCTTTCCCGCGTGGGCGAATTTATCAAGCAACCACTCTCTGCGACTTTCAGGCTCATTTTGTATCAGAAGTATTGCATACTTTGACGTATGGCGCTTAAAATCCCGCACAACATCATCGAGATCAAATGGTATTTTTGTATTCGCGATTAAGTGCATGTGACTCGGCATCAGACACCAACCGAAAATGTTTAAGCCCTTATTTTCCTGACAGTATTTCAGTGAATCAACGATCAGTTGTTTTTGAGTTATCCGGGTGAACAAATCGATCCATTCGACCACTGTCATTGTCATAAAATAGGTTTTATCTTTGTAAATGTTGTAGTGATAACCTCTTCCCATATACTTTTAAGCAATAAACGAATAAATGAACGGGACAAGGTTGGAGGATAATAAGATTTGTAAGTCCCCCCATTTTCCTACGGCTTAAAAATAGAATTATTCTTTGTTCTGCTTGTTAAAAATTCAAT
>JADZBN010000042.1 GCA_020852075.1 Bacteroidia bacterium | reverse complement strand
CCGAAAAATGCAGCGCTGATAATTGAGAATATAAACAACCATCCCGGAGTCATGAACTTTTTTGTCCATTCAAGTCCCATTTCAATCTGTTCTTCAGACATTCCTTTGTCAATCATATTCTGCTGCGCTGCTGCAAGTATCCTGTCCACCATATCAGGTGCTATGAATGAAAAAAATATCACAGAAAAGGCACCGGCTAAAATGCCGCCAAAAATTGAAATCAATAAACCGGTTCCAACCGCCTTACCGTACCCGATGTATCCTCCAAGATCATTATCACGATAACTTTTTATGCCAATAATTATTATGATCAGTTGAGCCAGATAGGTCAGAATCTGGGGGATTTTAGATTCAAGGCTGGCCCCTGTGAAATAAAAGATAAGCGATATCGCAATACCGGCAAGACCATACATGGCTCCGAAATTCATTGCGACTTTTAATTGCGATCTTGAACTTTCCATATAGAAACTTGTTTTCTGTCTGCAAACCTACATGAATTCCCTAAAGGCACAAAAGAAAAAAACCTTTGCTTCCATGCTGTCTTTCAGCAAATTACAGATAAAGCCGGCAGGAGCAGTAGAGATCCCGAACAAATGAAAAATGCCCGGTTAAGCAACAGTCAGGCATGAATTTCCTACCTTTGCACCGGGTAAGTCCTATACGACCAGCTCCTGCCAACCTCCCCAGGCCGGGAACGGAGCAAGGATACGCGGTTGAGCGGTGCGATATAGTAAGCTTACCCATTTTTCTTTTTATTCTGCCCGTCTGTTCCTGTCTGAAACTCAGGAATTGTTAACTTCGTTCCAGCATTTTTATGCTAAACCGACAGTGCTAACCCTTCCAAAGCCATGAAATTTTTTATAGATACAGCCAACCTCACACAGATCCGGGAAGCAGAAGATCTCGGAATCCTGGACGGCGTTACCACCAATCCTTCCCTTATGGCAAAGGAAGGTATTACAGGTCACGATAAAATACTGAAACATTACGTGGATATTTGTAATGTGGTAACTGGAGACGTCAGTGCCGAAGTTCTGGCAACTGATTTTACAGGCATTGTGGAAGAAGGTGAAATGCTTTCTTCACTTCACAGGCAGATTGTGGTAAAAGTTCCCATGATTAAAGATGGCCTTAAGGCATTGAAATATTTCGACAAAAAAGGAATCAGGACCAACTGCACACTGGTATTTTCTGCCGGACAAGCGTTGCTCGCGGCGAAAGCGGGTGCGACCTATGTGTCCCCTTTTATCGGACGCCTGGACGATATCAACCAGGACGGTGTGGACCTTATTCATCAGATTGTTCACATTTACAGAACCTATGATTACAAGACACAGGTTCTGGCTGCATCCATCCGCAGTCCCCTGCATATCGTAAAATGTGCGGAGGCCGGAGCCGATGTTGCAACCTGTCCCCTCTCGGCTATTCTGGATTTATTAAAACATCCTCTGACGGATTCCGGCCTTGCCAAATTTCTGGCTGATGCACGCAAATTCAGCGAACCGGTCAACCGGTAATTTCTTTCTCACTACCGGATTATGATCCTGAAAATTTTCCCGGATAACATCAACGAAAAATATATTGAGAAAGCAGTATCGATCATGAAAACCGGCGGAGTAATCGTTATTCCAACGGATACCCTGTATGCACTTGCATGTGATATCAGAAACCAGGATGCAGTTCACCGGATTTCAAGACTTAAAAACATCCGGCTTGAAAAGGCTAACTTTTCCTTTCTGTGTTATGATCTGAGTAATATTTCAGAATTCACACGGCCTTTCAGTACCGGGATTTTTCGCATGATGAAAAAATCATTGCCCGGTCCTTTTACATTCATCTTAAATGCCAACAGCAACGTACCGGCCATCTTCAAATCCAATAAAAAGACCATTGGAATACGCGTCCCCGATAACAACATCGCACGGGAAATAGTCCATATTATGGGCCATCCGCTCATGGTTACGAGCCTCCATGATTCCGACGAAATCCTGGAATACATGAATGACCCTGCGGAAATTGAAGCCGAATACGAAAACCGAATTGACCTGGTTATTGACGGCGGATACAGTGAACTTGAGCCATCCACCGTGGTGGATTGTACCGGTGATGTACCGGTACTCATCCGCCAGGGAAAAGGGATAATTCCTGTTAATTGACAAAAATTTATTTGCTCTTCTTGAAAAGGTACCTGGTAATAAAAATGCCGGTACTCTTATCAGCACTATACACACCTGAATTCACGTCTGCCAGAATCCAGCCTTCGGTTTCCATGTGGTTGATCTGATCCGTGATAATTTTATCATTCTTTCTGACATTCCCGAAATTAATACCCACAAGACTGAAAAAATTTTCCATATCCTGCTCCTTATAGTTTCCGTCAGGATCTGTGGTCACCATCCTTGACCGGCCCAGGCCTCCGGGAACCACCGATTCAATAGTCGTAATCTGTTTGTATTCATAGATAACATTATCCGCTGCGGTGTTCGGGGAACGGAATGCGAAAATTCCTGCTAGCAGTAATACAAACAGGAAACCGGTGACAAGAAATTTTACTTCTTTTTTCATAAATGACACGTGTGTTTTTGAAGGTGAGACAATATTATATGAACTGAAATTATTTTTGTATCATTCGATAAGCATGCCCAATGCACCTGATAAGGTCTGAAGGAAGTACGGAATATATGGATTTTTGCTGAACGGCAATATCACCCGCCAGCCCATGAAGGTAAACTCCCAGTAAACAAGCGTCACCTGCCGGATATCCCTGTGCCAGCAACCCTGTCAGTATCCCGGTCAGCACATCTCCGCTGCCACCCTTTGCCATTCCGGGATTTCCCGTTGAATTGAAATATAAACTGCCGTCCGGAAATGCAACCCTTGTATAGGCTCCTTTAAGGATCATATAACATTTATATTTCATGGCAAATTCCCGGAGCAATTGAACCTGTGTCCATTCATCAGCAGATCTGCCGGTTAATCGCCTGAATTCACCGGGATGCGGAGTAAGGATGGAATGAGCAGGAAGTTGTTTTAGCATTTTCCCGGGACCGGCAATAATATTCAACGCATCGGCATCCAAAACAAGCGGAACCCTGACTTTCCTGAGTAACTCCCGGATGACGTGTGTGGTCATTTCACCCGTTCCTATCCCGGGTCCGGCACCGACAGCATCAAATCCTGTAACGGATGGAAGTGCTTCAAGCCAATCCATGCCCGGATCCGCAATAACCATTGCTTCGGGAACCGATATCTGCATGATATCAACCCCTGACGAAGGAACAGCGACGGTGCTTAAACCGGCACCCGATCTTACCAATGCTTTTGCCGCGAGAACGCCTGCCCCCATTTTCCCCCTTCCACCGGCAAGTAACAACGCATGTCCAAACAACCCCTTATGCGAAAACGCAGGCCTCTTCCGGAGAAGTGGCTTTACGCCCGTCCTGGTAAGTAAAAAACAATCGGACGGTTCATTTTCAATACATGCAGGGTGCCATCCGATATCGAGGATCTCCCACTTGCCGGTAAAATTCCTGCATGCTGCAAAGAAAAAATTCCATTTTGCAGCACCAAAGGTGAATGTAAAATCTGCATGAATAATTACCGATTTTTCTTTGGGTTTGCCGTCTGCCGGTAGTCCCGAAGGCATATCAACCGATATGATGGTGCACCCCGAAGCGTTCATTTTAGAAATTACAGACGCAAAAAGCCCTTTAACCGGTTTGTT
>JADZBN010000041.1 GCA_020852075.1 Bacteroidia bacterium | reverse complement strand
CTGGAAACGGAAGGATGATGGGGACAATAATAAATTTCAGTCACCGGAATCCGATTCAACATAAAATGACGGAGCATCTGGGCATGAAGGTATTCCACATCATCACGGGTGTACAAGCCTTTCCCGATTCCACTTTGATTGCTGATGACAATCAGGAGGTATCCCTTGTCCGCTATCGTACCAAGTGCCTGGAAAAGTCCGTCAACAAACCTGAAATCTTCAGTCAGCCAGGTATAATCCCCTCTTTCGGTATTGATCACTCCGTCTCTGTCAAGAAAAACCGCCTTGTTTCGTTCAGAGGACATCATGGATATGCAGTACCTGGTCGAAAAAATTCAGGAACAATTGTGGTTTGAGCAGCACGGTAAAAAAGAAACCGTAAATGGCCCCCCACATGTGGGCATCATGATTTATATTATCCCTGCCTTTCTTTCCCATGTAATAACAATAGAACAGGTATAATGCGCCGAAAATGATTCCCGGAAGGCATAGTATGCCGTACAGGCAGAGTTTTCTGAGAGGGAATAACAAAATATATGAAAATACCACTGCCGAAACGGCACCGGAAGCTCCCAGTGCATTGTATCCGGGGTTATTCCTGTTTTTGAGGTAACTTGGAATTACAGAGGCCATCATGCCACCGACGTAGAGCATCAGGTAATAGAGTATGGCTTTCCCCGGGAACAGGGCCTCAAAACTTTCTTCAATTACCGATCCGAAAACGTATAATACAAAAACATTCACCAGAAGGTGAAACGCGTCCGCGTGAATCAGTCCGCTTCCAATAAAGCGGAACCATTCCTTGTTTTTATAAATGATATAGGGATTAAAAATTAATTTTGAATAAATGGCATGATCCCGGAAGGCAAGCAGGGAAACCACACATGTTATGAGAATGATTGTAAGGGTCATTTACGGAAAATGATTACCGCATTATCAGACATTGAAGCGGAAATGCATAATATCACCGTCATTCACAATGTACTCCTTTCCTTCGATACTCAGGCATCCTGCCTCACGACAAGCTGATTCAGAACCAAATTTAAGATAGTTCTGATAATTTATTACTTCGGCTTTTATAAAGCCTTTTTCGAAGTCCGAATGTATTACCCCTGCAGCCTGTGGCGCCGGCATTCCTTTGGTTATGGTCCAGGCCCTGACCTCTTTTTCTCCTGCCGTAAAATAGGTCTGCAGGTTTAACAGGCGGTAGGCGGCTTTAATAAGTTTACTCACTCCGGATTCTTTCAATCCCAGGTCTGCAAGAAAGGCTTCACGGTCTTCAAAATTTTCCAGTTGACTGATTTCCGCTTCAATGGCAGCAGCAATAATGAGAACTTCAGCTTTTTCATTCTTTACCGATTCTTTCAGCATATCCACATAGGCATTTCCTTGCAGCACGGAACCTTCATCCACATTGCAAACATATAATACCGGTTTAGCTGTCAGCAGGAAAATATCCTCCGTAAATTTTTTATCTTCCTCATTTACCGGAGCGCTTCGTGCTGACTTCCCCTGCTCCAGGTGATGCCGGTACACAGACAGTACTTCCAGCGCCTTTTTGGCATCCTTATCCCCGGCTGCCTTTGCCAGTTTTTCCACACGTGATATTTTCTTATCCACGCTTTCCAGGTCTTTCAACTGAAGCTCGGTATCAATGGTTTCTTTATCTCTGACCGGGTTAACCGATCCGTCCACGTGTACCACATTCGGATCTTCAAAGCACCTGACAACATGAATGATGGCATCACATTCCCTGATATTGCTCAGGAACTGGTTGCCCAGGCCTTCTCCCCTGCTTGCACCCTTTACAAGACCGGCAATATCCACAATTTCAATCGTCGCAGGAATCACCCGTTGAGGCTTAACCAATTGTTCAAGTTCGCCCAGCCGGAGATCGGGAACGGTTATGACTCCCAGATTTGGTTCAATGGTACAGAACGGGAAATTTGCGGCCTGCGCCTTTGCATTGGACAGGCAGTTAAACAATGTTGACTTACCCACGTTGGGAAGTCCGACTATTCCGCATTTTAATGACATCTTTCAATAGTGCTGTTAAGGACAGCCAGAATCTGATTATAGAAGTTAAATAATTATTTGCCTCCGGTGAGTATCCCCTGGTATTTCAGGGAATTTGCCGGATCAATAAGGGACAATACCTGAACCACCTGACTTTTTTCAACCTGTGGCGCCTGTGAATACAAATTCACAATCTCATCCCTTTTTGCATTGAAAAATACCTGCATGAGGAATGAGTTTGGCTTATCGGAATATACCTTTCTCAGGTTCTTTAAAGCTGCTGAAATCACCGACAGGGAATTACTCATGTCTTCTGACATTTTATCAAAACCCAGTCTGTGATACTTGTAAATACAATCCCTGAGTGGTTTGAAAGATACATTCATAAGGTTTTCTGCCAGCCAGTAGCGGTTGCTGGTACTCTCGAAAGCCTTCCAGCCTCTTTCAGAAAGACCCGTTGCATTGTTTACAATGGTCTGTGCTTTGGCAAAGTAAGGAGTACCGCCTTCCAATGAAAATGAATCATAATCAAAACCCAGGATTATATACGCATAGTAGGCGAGCACCGCCGTAAGGTTGCTGTTAATATTACTCTCATCAAAATCAAGTACCTGGTCCTGGACATATTTAAAATTAAAATCGTTATCCTGGTGATTAAACATCGGCGAATTATAGGAAGTATGATACACGGGCCGCCGGGACTGAATCTGAATATTCGCTTTGAATTCATCCACACTTACCCTTTCGGAAATGGTAATGATCATGGTACATTCAATCCGCTCCTGATTCAGAAATTTATCGGTGGTCCATTGCTTATTATTGATAAATTCCCTGATGGCGGTCTGGAGGGTTTCATAAATGGTTTTATCGCTTGCCTGAATCTGGGGTGTAAGGACTGAAACCTGACAGTTCAATTCCTGAGCCGTAGATGGGAACGATACAGAAAGGTAAATCAGAAACGGCAGAAGGGGCCTGATTCTTCGGATGGATATTCGAAACATGGATTAGGTAATAAGAGACGAGATTTTTTTAACCAGCCTGAATGCGATTTCTTTCTTGGTGGCAAGGCCGAAGGTTTCTGTTTTCCCTTTTTTATCAATCAGAGTAACCTTATTGGTATCGAATCCAAAGCCGGCGCCTTTATCATTCAGGGAATTCAACACTATCAGATCAAGGTTTTTCTTTTTCAGTTTCTGAATTGCATTGGGAAGTTCATGGTCCGTTTCGAGAGCAAATCCAACAAGAAACTGGCCTTTTGTTTTGTCAGCACCAAGCCCTTCAAGGATGTCGTCGGTAGGCTCCAGGCGGATTTCCTGCAGGTTGCCTGATTTTTTAATTTTGAGAGCACTGGCCTTTACGGGGCGATAGTCTGCAATGGCAGCTGCCATTACAATCAGGCGGGAGCGGGAGGAATATTTTTTCACGGCAGTTCTCATTTCAGACGCTGAGACCACATCTATCCTGGTAACACCGTAAGGTGTTTCGAGATGCGCAGGCCCGGCGACAAGGACTACATCTGCACCAGCGGCTGCCAGTGCCTCTGCGATGGCAAAACCCATCTTTCCGGAGGACCGGTTACCAATGTATCTGACAGGGTCAATAGCTTCATAAGTCGGTCCTGCTGTAACAAGTGCCTTCTTCCCTTTCAGAATACTTACGGTACCAAACAAATTATTTACCGAATCGAAAATTATATCGGGCTCCTGCATTCTTCCCGTTCCTTCCAGTCCGCTGGCAAGTGATCCCGTTGCAGGTTCCAGTATGATTACGCCTCTGTCCTGAAGAATTTTAAGATTGCTTTTTGAGGACGGATGATTCCACATATCCAGGTCCATGGCGGGGGCAGCAATAACCCTGCAGCGCGAGGAAAGGAACACGGTGAGTAAAAAATTATCTCCCATTCCATGGGCCATCTTAGCCAGGGTATTGGCTGATGCCGGTGCGATGAGGAACAGGTCTGCCCACATACCCAGTTCCACATGATTATTCCAGGATCCGTCTGCCTTATTAAAAGGCTCGATGCATACAGGATTTTCGGAAACCACTGACAGCGTCAGCGGGGTAATAAATTCACAGGCTGCCGGTGTCATAATGACCCGAACTTCCGCACCTGCCTTTTTTAACAGGCGGATCAGATGTACGGTTTTATACGCCGCAATGCTTCCGGTTACTCCGATTAGTATTTTTTTATCTCTCACCTGTCTGAATTTTCAACATAAAATGAAAAAATCCAAAACTCCCGTCTTGGATCCGTTACTACATTCCTTTCCAATCCAGGTCAGACGTTTTCTTTTCCGGCCTCATCCGCTTCAGGTTTTCTGAAGTAGATTTTATGTTCCATAAACTCCTGGATTGCGATCAGGGATGGTTTTGGTAAACGTTCGTAATACTTGGATATTTCGATCTGTTCCCGATTTTCAAATACTTCTTCCAGATTGTCGGTACTGGAGTTGAATTCTGACAGTTTACCGTTCAATTCTTCTTTCATTTCGGAAGAAATCTGATTGGCGCGCTTTCCGATGATCACAATAGATTCGTAAATATTTCCGGTTTCCTTGTCAAAATCGGGGATATTTCTTGTAACAGTGTTGTTAACGTCAGCTTTGTAATTCATTTTTATACAGGGTTATATGTTTATTAATTCTTCTGGTTCAGGGAAACAGGATCATCTCCGTTAATTGCATTCAGGCTTTTCCGCACCGATCCGGCAATATCATCCGCCTCATTGCGGAATTTACTCTCCGGAAAGGCTGTGACAAATTCATTGTAGTACTTAAGGGCATCCTTAAATCGTTCCATTTTCTTTTCTTCAATACTGTTCCGTGCAAGCAGATAGGACGATTTCACAATCAGGAACAACACTGTTTCCCTGTGGACCGAATTTGGGAAATCATGAACAAGATTCTGAAATGCCGTTACTGCTGCTTTGTATTCATCCATATTGTAATACAACTTCGCATTTTCATAGTTCTTCAGTTCCAGTTTATCCCGGAGTTGATCAATCAGTCTGTTGCATTCGTCAAGTCTGCGGCTGGCCGGATACCGGTTGATGAATAATTGCAATTCGTTTATTGCCTTCAGGGTATTGGTTTGATCCAGAGAATACAGGGGACTGTCCTGATAATAGCAATAGGCGTGCATGAAGGCACATTCTTCGGCAAATTCACTGGCAGGAAAGGTCCGTGCAAAATTCTCAAAATCATAGGCGGCCGTTTCGTAATCTCCTAACTGGTAATTGGTATAGGAGTAATAATAATAGGTTTTCTCAGCCTGTTTGGTACCTCTGAAAACGGTAATTAGTTCCTCAAAGAGCGGTAATGCTTTATAATATTCCTTTTTATCATAAAGCTGGATGGCATACTCCAGCTTTTGATCCATATCCCTGCTTTTCAGCATCCTGGAGTACTGGCTGCATCCTGGCAGTACGAACATGGTACCCAGGACCAGGTACAAAAGGCGGAATTTCATGCGGCGGCAAAGATAATCAAATCTTTGATTTTTACTAAAAAAGAAAGCCCCTGAACCTGGCCAGGGGCTAAAAAAACGTATTTATTTCCTTATTCTTTAACAAGTTTCAGAATCCGGGGTGGTTCGCCCGGCAACCGCAGGCTCACAAGGTACACACCCCTTTCGAAAGTGTCGCCAAAACGCAAAAAACCTGTCCGGGGATGATCCGATTTCCATACCTCCCTGCCCATGGCATCATATACTATTACTTCGGTAATTTCATTTCCACCAGCCGTAAGTGTGAAGTTCAGATTTGATGGATTTGGGTACACACGTACAGGGACTTGTTGAGACAGGCCGGGGTTTACACTTTGTGGCGTCAACACACCATTCAACTGGAACACATCCAGGCCGCCTTCAAGGATATTTCCTGGGCTTACATCTGCAATATCGGCCATCAGCCGCATAGTACCTGTGGGCGGCAGAAAGGCTGAAATCAAATAACTTCTGGAATACCACCCGCCTGCACCGACCGAATTTGCAGTAACATTCTCAAGTGTGACTGTGGTTGTGCCATTTGACAACAGGATTTTCATGGTATCATTCGGGCTTCCGTTACCGTTATTGTTGACAAACCATCGGGAATACGAAATGTAGGGATCCGAATATAATGTTGCATCAAATACAGGGGAAGTAAGCAGGGTATTACCATTATCCACATCATGATTGTTATAGGGATCTCCTCCGTTATCGGTAACATAACATTGATCGGAACAATCCCCTGTCACATCAAAATCGGGATTAATGGGAGTGTTGTTACCGTCCCAGGTGCCGACAGGTTCCCCCCTTTCCCATGCGTTAGAAGAAGTACCGCTGACCATCCAACCAAAATCAAATGAGAAATCATCATAATATCCCGGTGCCAGTTGAACCTGTATAGGATTGGAGGCTGAAGGACTTACAGAAAAACATTTGGTGACATGTCCCCATTTACCCGCAATAAAATCGTAAGTGCCTGCAAGCACGCTGTTAAATGAGAAATTACCGTTTGCATCAGAAATGGTATTGAAATCAAAATCCGTATTTTTCATTTCCACCAGGGCTCCCGCAATGAGATCTCCGGTAATGCTGTCTGTAACCTGCCCTCCGACAGCAATAGTAGGTAACGGGCTGAGTTGAACATTCAGTGTGGTCAGCGCACCGTTATTCAGTGAAACTGCCGTAATGGTCTTGCTGACATACCCTGCTTTGGTAAAGGTGACATCATACACTCCCGCAACTACCGTTCCTGCCCGGTAGGTACCAGAGGCATCCGTATTTCTTGTAACAGTTGTAGTAACAATTGCAACCGCTGCATTTGGAATTGCGAATCCGGTTACAGAATCTGTCACTATGCCTTCCAGGTAGCAGCCCCTGATATAGGTCGGTGTTAATACAAAAAGACCGTTGTTAATATCGGATGCCACCAGGTTGCCCGAAGGCAGGAAGGGATAAACACCCCAGCACCCGCTGAATCCGTCTCCGCTACCCTGCGGATAGGTATCATACCTGCCGACTTCGACAGGATTGGAAGGCCGGCTGACGTCTGTGATTACCACCCCGTCTTTGTACCAGGAGGTAATTGCATAATCATTCAGGATGTGGGTATTATGTACGATAGATCCGCTGCCCGGAGTAGTCTGAAATCGGGAGAGTTCGGTAATATTCGAAAGGTCGGAAATATCATAAGCGGTCAGGTAACTGCCCGAATTTTCATCGGTAGTACAAAGGGTATGGTGATCATCAGACAACCAGGTATTGTGTGTAAATGCCGTGGGTGTGGTTTGTGTGGCGAGCAGGACGGGATTGGATTTATCCGTTACATCCACCACGGCAAAAAATCCGTCGTAAATATGCGCCTCATACATGGTATCATTCAAAACATATCCGTCGTGAACATAAGACGAGCTACCTCCGCCCGGATACACATATTCACCGGCATACGCCGGATTCCAGGGATCACTGAGATCAAAAAACAGGCTGTTGCCTCCTCCAATATTACTTCCGTACAGGTACAGGAAACCTTTGGCAGTATCGCAATGCAGGGCATGAATACTGTTTAATTGCCCTGCAATGGCCCCGTCACCGGTATATTGGTGATAACTGATGCTATCGGGCAAATAGGTAAGATTAACCACGGTGAGTCCTCCCCCTCCCTCGGTGGTCACATAAGCGTATTTCCGGTAGGTCTTTACCTCTCTCCAGGTTGAACTCGCCCCGGGAACTGTGAAACGGATAACCGGCGTGTCGGGATCGGTAACGTCAACGATGGACAAGCCGAAGTCTGTTCCCACCAGGGCGTATTCATGATCTGTAGTATCTCTGTAGCCTCCGATGTTTGCGAGGCTGCCGGAATAGGTGAGATTGGATCTGAACTGAATATTCTGTGCCAATAAAAACAGCGGCCCGAATAAGGATAAGAGGAAGATGATTCTTTTCATTGTAAACTAAATTTCGTGCAATTACGGAGGTTTGCGGAAATCTGACAAGAGGAGACTCATGAAAACCAAAAACCCAGAGTGTATCAGGTTCATTTCCTTAGGGAATCAACAGGCTCTTAAGTGTAAACCTTCCCGGTGCCCAGGGCGGTGAATTTCCCATGAACCGCCGATATTTTTAGCAACACTTTCTAAAAAATATTTAAAATATTGTTTTACAGCGTTTTACACATTAAATACAAAGGGTTTTAATGCAATTTTGATTCACAGATAACTGTTAATTTGTTATTTCTTGTCAGGATTAAAAACTTTGATTTTATACCAAAATAGTTACTTTTGCGATGAAAGCACTGAAAAACAATCAGAATTCACTGGTAAGAAAAGTCCTTACAATGGATTGAATTTTCTGATTTTTCATTTGAGAGAACTATAAATCATAGAAGCAAAGTGGATTTATTTGAAAAATTAAAAAAGAACAGAGGTCCGATTGGCCAGCATGCCAAAGACTCGCATGGATATTTCACCTTCCCGAAACTTGAAGGTGAAATTGGCACGCGGATGAATTTCAGGGGAAAAGAGCGACTGGTCTGGAGCCTGAATAATTACCTGGGCCTTGCCAACCACCCTGAAGTACGAAAAGCAGATGCCGAGGCGGCTGCGAAATTCGGACTGGCGACGCCTATGGGTGCCAGGATGTTATCCGGCAACAGCAATTATCATGAGCATCTTGAGGCCGAACTCACCGGATTCATGAAGAAGGAAGATACCATTTTACTGAACTATGGATACCAGGGAATGGTTTCTGCCATTGATTGTCTGGTTGACAGGCATGATGTGATTGTGTATGACAGTGAAAGCCATGCATGCATCATTGACGGCGTCAGGCTGCATATGGGCAAGCGTTTTGTTTTTCCTCATAATGATATTGCAAACTGTGAAAAACAACTGGAGCGTGCCACCCGGATTGTTGAGGAAACAGGGGGGTCTATCCTTGTGATTACCGAAGGGGTTTTTGGTATGAGCGGCGATATGGGTAAGCTAAAAGACATAGCAGCCCTGAAGAAGAAGTATCAGTTCCGGTTTTTTGTGGATGATGCGCATGGTTTTGGCACCATGGGAAAAACCGGTGCAGGAACCGGGGAGGAACAGGGCGTTCAGGATGAAATTGACATTTACTTTGGAACCTTTGCCAAGAGCATGGCGCTGATTGGTGGATTTATTTCCAGCAGGGAAGACGTGGTGGAATACCTCAGGTATAATATGCGCTCTCAGATTTTTGCCAAATCTCTTCCACTTCCCATAGTTGCAGGAGCATTGAAAAGACTTGAATTGCTGAGAAGTCAGCCTGAATTAAAGGAGAATCTTTGGAAAATAGTTCATGCGTTACAGGATGGCCTGAAAAAAGCAGGATTTAATATAGGGAAAACGGAGTCTCCTGTAACTCCGGTGTACATGAATGGCAGCATTGGAGAGGCAACCAATCTGATTTTTGACCTGAGGGAAAATTATGACATCTTCTGTTCCATGGTGGTTTATCCGGTGGTTCCAAAGGGCGTAATAATCCTCAGGCTCATACCCACGGCGGCTCATTCGCTGGATGATGTGAAGTACACCATTGACGCATTCAATAAGGCCTATGTAAAACTAAAAGCCGGAGAGTATATGTCAGACAGGATTGCAGCATTCTGATGAACCGTTAATCCGACCCTAATAACCTACATTAAAAACCAAAACACAATGAAAGAGTACGAGAAAATCAAACAACTGGTTGGTGCCATTGAGGAAGATGTCATCAAATTTGCAGAAAAGGGTAATGCCGCTGCAGGAACCCGTGTCCGGAAAGGCCTTCAGGATATCAAGCGGGCCTGCCAGGAAATGCGTGATGCCATCCAGTCTCTGAAAAAGGGTGACGAGAATCCCGCCTGATAACTGCTGAAATTTTTACAAATGCCTTACGGTTCAACCGGACCGGGATGTATTTTTTTGCCATAATCATTTCTGTTTTTCAGAATGGCTGATGAAACACGCTGTAAATCCTCTGGAATTATATATCCGGAGGAATGAAAAGTCCCTGCCCGGATACTGCCCATCACAAAAAAATCCGGAAGACCGGATTGAATTTGGTAGCGAAGGGGGGAGTCGAACCCCCGACCTCAGGGTTATGAATCCTGCGCTCTAACCATCTGAGCTACCTCGCCGTGAAAGGGGCTGCAAATATCTGAATTGATTTTTATTTCACAAACAGAATCAGGACCTGCCCTCCTCATCAAGCAACCGGGTGTAAT
>JADZBN010000040.1 GCA_020852075.1 Bacteroidia bacterium | reverse complement strand
CGGTAAGTCTAATGGTTTTTTGTTCTCTTCCATTTTGCTGTTGTTTAAAGGTTAGTAATTTATTTGATACTGTCAACCTTTCAACAGCTGTATGAAATGAAGTTTACACAAAGTTCTTTACACTACCTATTCAGACCTCAAACCATTTATTCCGGCGATCCTGACCCTCATTATGGCTTCCTGACCCCTAACGGCGAAGCGGGTCAACCTAACTTCAGGTAAATTGCACCTCTCCTTTTTTCCAATTTCCGGAAATGGGAGTACTTACACGACCATTTCAGTTCCTGAAATTCTCGTACTGAAGGGGAATCCCCATATCCGATTTCTTCATCAGCTCGATGATATCCTGAAGATCGTCTATTTTCTTTCCGCTCACTCGAACCTGTTCATCCATAATGGAAGGCTGAACTTTTCTGCCGCTATCCTTAATAATTTTTACGATCTTTTTTCCGGTGTCTTTGTCCACACCCTGCTTTATTTTAATATCCTTCTTGACCATGTTCCCGGATGCATACAGTTCCTTACCGAAATCCAAACATTTGTGATCAATGCCCTGCTTCACCAGCCTGGCAATAATGATCCCTTCCACAGCTTTCATACGCATGTCATTCTCCGTGAGAATATGGATCATCATGGTTTTTTTATCCAGTTCAATTTTCGTTTTTGAGTTGCTGAAATCATATCGGGTAATGATTTCCTTGCAGGCGGCATTGATGGCATTATCCAGTTTCTGAATTTCAACTTTTGAAATTATATCAAATGATGGCATAAGAATTCTTTATTGAAATTTCATGTAAAAGTACCAATTCTGATCCTATTAACATTTTGCCTGAATAATTTGGAAGGAAACACCATTTGAACATTACCCGCCCTGCCCAAATTCCGTACATTTGACGTATGTATAAATATTCAACAGCCCTGTTCTTTGCTATACTGGTAGTTTCAGCCGCAGTTGCCCAAAACCGCTTTATCCCCGTTACAAATATTCCGGTTACGGCCGGAGGACACATCCTCGAAAATGCCTGGGCAGGCGGTATTAACGCGCCTCAGATCAATACTTTTGATTTGAATCACGACGGAATCATGGATCTGTTGTTGTATGACAGGTTGAACGAACGGTTGCTCCCGTTCCTGAATCTTGGCCTGCCGGGGATCAATACCTGGAAGTTTTCGGGTGAATATGTAGATTCCTTTCCAAGAGTGAATAAATGGCTGTTTACCTATGACTATAATTGCGACGGGAAGATGGATCTGTTTATGCTGTCTGATATGTACCCGGGAATTAAAATATACAGAAATGATTATTCCCCATCAGGAGGTTACCAATGGACCCTGGTGAATTCGTTCCTCCAGGAACAATGGGGCAGTATTACTACCAATGTGTTTGCAAGCGGTGTTTCATTGCCTGCATTCGCAGACCTTGATGGTGACGGCGATATGGATATTTTAGGTTACAATTCCTGGCCAGACGGGAGATTGCTGTTTCATAAAAACAATTCCATGGAAAATTACGGGATTTGTGACTCCCTGGACTTTAAATACGAATCAGGCTGCTGGGGAAATTTTGCCTTGCTTATGGGCAGCACCAGCGGATACAACAAAGTAGGTTGTTTCAGTTGTCCATGCAGGGAAGGTATCCGGGATGGATCCGACCCCGCATCATTGAATTATGATCCATCTGAAAATGCAAAAAGAGACGATACAATTTCGGATATTTTTCCGATTGACCTGGATTGTGACGGGGATTTCGAACTGTTATTCGGCGATGTTTCTTCGGTAAATTCCCTGATGGTTCATAACGGCGGTACACCGGCATCAGCACTGATGGATTCCCAGGACACTTTATTCCCTTCTTATGACACACCGGCGGTTTTCCGGGGGTTTCATTTTCATGGATTCGCAGACCTTGACAATGACGGGAACAAGGACCTGATTGTTGCCGCAACCGAAAATGAAAATATTCACGGAATGTGGTGGTACAGGAACACCGGAACAAGTTGTTCACCCATTTTCCAGTTCAGCGGCGATTCCTTTCTTCAGGAAACTATGATTGATGTTGGAGAGAATGCGACACCCGTACTCGTGGATTATGACGGTGACAACCTGCTGGACATGATAATCGGAGCAACCGTTTACAATGGAACGGCAAATCCGCCGAATTATACCACGAGCCTGTCTCTTTTCAAAAATACCGGCACCACCACCTCACCTTCGTTCGAACTGATCAACAATGATTTTGCCGGACTGAGTACCCTCGGATATATTTCTCCCGTTTATCCCGCCTTCGGTGACCTGGATGGTGATGGTGACCAGGACATGATCCTGGGATCCGATGATGGCAAACTTCAGTATTTTACCAACTCTGCCGGTGCAGGCAACCCGATGGATCTGCAACTTTCCATTCCAAATTTTCCCGGTGGATCAACCATTGATGTGGGAAGCACAAGTACTCCCCAACTTGTGGATCTCAACCGGGACGGGAAGCTGGATCTGGTAATTGGAAACAAAGGGGGTACCCTTTCCTACTTTCAGAATAACGGCACTGCTCTGAATCCCGTCTTCTCGGCTGTGGCCAATACGGATTCACTGGGATGTATCCGGCTCAGGCCCCCCGGAGCCATTGACGGTTATACCGTACCGTTTTTTTATGACACCCTGGGTAAGTACAGATTGCTGGTTTCAAATATGGCAGGCAACATTTACAGTTATAAAAATATTGACAACAACCTTTCAGGATGCTTTACACTTACTGATTCGGTGTATCCCAAAAGCAGAAGCAACCGGATTCGTTTTAATGTAACCGTCAGTGGTGGCGACCTGAACGGGGATTTATTTCCAGATATCGTTGCAGGTCAGTCGTCGGGCGGAGTAGAGGTTTTTTATCAATATACTCCCACGCTTGGAACAGTTGATATGAAACCCGTAAAGCCGACAATGGAATTGTTTCCCAATCCCCCGGGTGAATTCTGCACCCTCAGGTTTTTTCATCCCGACCCGGGAGAAAGCCATCTTTCGATTACGGATATTACCGGCCGGAAAATTCTGGAAAAGGAAATTAATACAGGAGAACTTAGCATTCCTGTAAATTTATGGTCACCGGGTATTTATCTCATTTGGTGGAATTCAGGAAAATATTCACTGATCAGAAAACTTCTCATACAGCATTAATTTCCCTTTCAGCAAATCAGAACCAACCGGAACTTCCGGAATCTTGCAAGACCGGGTTGTGCCTCAGGCATTCACACTGGAACGGATGATGTTCAGGGCACCACCGGCTTTGAACCATTCAATCTGGTGTTTGTTATAGGTGTGCTTTACCTGAAATTCTTCAGAACTGCCGTCGCTGTGATGTACATGGACCGTGAGATCTTTTCCAGGGGTAAAGCTTGTCAGTCCGTTTATATCAATTGTGTCGTCTTCGCGGATCTTGTCATAGTCGGATTTATCCGCAAAGGTAACAGCCAGCATACCTTGTTTTTTAAGGTTGGTTTCATGGATTCGGGCAAATGATTTTACCAGAATGGCACGCACACCAAGATGCCGCGGTTCCATGGCGGCATGTTCCCGGCTGCTCCCTTCGCCGTAATTCTCATCACCTACCACGATACTGCCGACAGATGCGGCTTTGTACGCTCTCTGAACTTTAGGTACAGAATCGTATGTTCCGGTAAGCTGGTTTTTTACAGTATCTGTTTTGTCATTAAATGCATTCACCGCACCGATCAGCATGTTGTTGGAAATATTATCCAGGTGCCCTCTGTATTTCAGCCAGGGGCCGGCCATGGAAATATGGTCGGTGGTACACTTTCCTTTCGCCTTAATCAGCAGTTTGAGATCGTGAAGATCGGTACCTTCCCAGGCAGGAAAAGGTTGCAATAATTGTAGTCTGTCGGAATCAGGCGACACAATGACCTTCACCTGATTTCCGTCTCTGGCAGGTTCCTGGAATCCGCGGTCCTTTACGTCAAATCCTTTCACCGGCATTTCAATACCCATGGGTTCTTTTAACCTGAATTTTTCGCCCCTGGAATTGGTCAATGAATCCGCAAGAGGATTAAAACTGAGATGACCGGCAAGTGCCATTGCCGTTACAATTTCAGGGGATGCTACAAAGGCATGGGTTTTTGGATTGCCGTCATTTCTTTTTGCAAAATTTCTGTTATAGGAGGTAAGGATGGAATTTTTTTTGTCGGGATCGTCTGTATGCCTTGCCCATTGGCCGATACAGGGTCCACAGGCATTTGCAAGTACCATTCCTCCGATTTTTTCAAAAATCTTCAGGTATCCATCGCGTTCAACGGTAAACCGCACCTGTTCAGATCCGGGTGTCACGGTAAACTCAGACTGGGTTTTTATACCGGCGTCAACCGCCTGCTGGGCAATGGATGCGGCACGGGTGATGTCTTCATACGATGAATTGGTACAAGATCCAATCAATCCGACTTCCAGTTTTTCAGGCCAGCCGTTATCCCTGACTGCCTGGGCAAATTTTGAAACCGGCCAGGCCAGATCGGGAGTATAGGGACCGTTGATATGCGGTTCCAGTTCACTCAGGTTTATCTCCACGACCTGATCAAAATATTTTTCCGGATTCTCGTACACTTCTTTATCTCCGCGGAGGTGTTGGGCAATTTTATCGGCAGCATCTGCAACCACAGCACGGGAGGTTCCCCGAAGGTAAACCGACATTTTCTGATCATATCCGAACAACGACGTCGTAGCTCCGATTTCTGCACCCATATTGCAGATGGTACCTTTGCCGGTACAAGAGATGCTTTCGGCACCAGGACCGAAATATTCCAAAATATTGTCGGTTCCTCCTTTTACAGTAAGAACACCGGCGACCTTCAGAATTACGTCCTTTGCCGATGCCCAGCCGCTGAGCTTTCCTGTCAGTTTTACCCCTATCAATTTGGGGAATTTCAGTTCCCAGGGCAGTCCTGCCATTACATCGCAGGCATCAGCACCACCCACGCCGATGGCAATCATCCCGAGTCCGCCTGCATTCGGCGTATGAGAGTCTGTACCAATCATCATTCCGCCGGGGAATGCATAATTTTCAATAACCACCTGGTGAATAATGCCCGCACCGGGTTTCCAGAAGCCGATTCCGTATTTGTTGGATACGGACGACAGAAAATCATAGACCTCTTTGTTTTTGTCAATCGCGGTATTCAAATCGGTTTGCGCACCGACTTTTGCCTGGATCAGGTGGTCGCAATGAACGGTGGTAGGAACGGCCACTTTAGGTCGCCCTGCCTGCATAAATTGCAATAAGGCCATTTGGGCGGTTGCATCCTGCATGGTTACCCTGTCGGGTTGAAAATCTACGTATGAATTGCCTCTTTCAAACGGAGTATCAGGAGTTGCCTCTGTCAGGTGCGAGTAAAGGATCTTTTCGGTTAGGGTAAGAGGGCCGCCTTTCATTTTCCGGATGGCGGCAATTTTTTGACTCATCCCGGCATACACCGACTGAATCATGTCTATATCAAATGCCATGGTATTAAGTTTTAGAGTGAATACAAAGGTACAAAAAAACCACCTTTTTTCGTTTTTCATGCATTCGTATTACCTATGGCTCTATGCAGATGAAAGCGGGTACTGTAAGAATTACCATGGATATTTCCCCCGCAACGATGTATGTGTGCTATCTTCAGGAGAAAACATGCTGGTTCCGCACGAACGATATAACCTGGGGAAGCATCCTTCCCGCTACCGGAGCAGGATATTTAACATCGGCTTTCTGCTGATTCAGTTGGTTCTCTGCCTGATGTTGCTGTTTTATATTTCCCGTAAGTATTTCATAAGCCCTGGAATAACAGGCCAGTTACCGGGATTCTGAAACACAGCGGAAAATCCTGAACGATCTGCTTTCTGTTAAGAACCTGATCATGCCTGTCTTCAGCCGGGATCATCCATTTTCAGACGCGAAGCAGAACAGGGAAATACAATCTGCCTGGTTTTCTCCACCCATCAGGGCTCACCGGATAATGCCTTCCCTTACGGAACCACTTGTAGTCGAAGGTAATTTTCATCAGACTCCCTGATTCATCTTAAGCAAAAGGGGTCCTTTGCGAATGGAAAAAGCAACCTCTTCCAATCCATTGCTTGGTTTCTAAACTAAATAACACAGTTTTAATGCTTTAGCTATTTATTGAAGGGTTTCATACTATGGACATCCCGGGATATTGCCAAAATTGGATTTTCCCCCTGTTCTGTTATCTTTGCACGCTCAAAAAAATACTGATTTTCATTCATTAATTAACGCTCTCATTATCCATGCAAAGCAAAGGTGCTGTTAAGTTATTTGCAATCCTGTTGGCCCTGGTATGCCTCTACCAGCTTTCTTTCACACTCGTTACCCGGAGTGTGGAAAAGGATGCTCAGGAATACGCCAACGGTGATCCTGCAAAGGAAAAAGCCTACCTGGATTCCATCAATACCCAACCGGTGTATCCAATTCTGGGCTATACATTTAAAAAGTGCAAAGAGAACGAACTCAACCTCGGCCTTGACCTGAAAGGTGGGATGAACGTAACCATGGAGGTTTCCCTGGTTGACCTGATCCGTTCCATGGCCAACAATAGCAACGATCCAACCTTCAACAAGGCACTGGCTAATGCTCAGGCAATGCAGTCAAACAGCCAGAAAGATTTCGTTACCCTTTTTACGGAGGAGTTCACGAAACTGGATCCCAATGCCAAACTTGCGGCACTTTTCGCCACTAAGGAACTCCAGGGACGGATCAACTTCAATTCAACCAATGATGAAGTTAAAAAGGTGATTCAGGAGGAGGCGAATTCCGCATTCGACCGGACCTATCAGATCATTAAAACCCGGATTGACAAGTTCGGGGTGACTCAGCCTAACGTACAAAAATTGGGTAAGGGACGGATTCTGGTCGAACTCCCCGGAATCAAGGAACCCGAACGTGTACGGAAACTTCTTCAGGGAACGGCAAAACTCGAATTCTGGGAAACCTATGATAACCGGGAATTATACCCTATGCTTGAAAAGGCAAACAAAGAACTCAAGTTTCTTCAGGGAGGGGATACGGCCTCTGCTGCACTTGCAGCCCTTACAGGAAAAGATTCTGCAACGGCCGCGACCGGTAATGATACATTGAGTTCGGCCAAAACGTCTTCGGCCGATACGGTTGCATCCACGTCAGATACTTCCCAAAACAGCCTGATGTCTCAACTGGAATCAGGTAAAAAAGACACTTCCGGCAAGGACACAACCGGTACCAAGTCCTTTGAAGATTTTGCAAAAGAAAACCCGCTGTTTGCCCTGTTAAACCCAAGTATTGTTCAGAATGAACAAAACCAGGCAGAACTGAGAAAAGGACCCGTAATCGGCTCCGCATTTGTAAAAGACACCGCTGCCATCAACAGGATTTTTTCCATGGAAAAGGTCCGCAGTATTTTTCCAAGGCAATTTATCCCGATGTGGTCGGTGAAACCGATTGATAAAGAAGGGAAGGTGGTACAGTTGATTGCCATTAAAACACCTGCCCGTGACCCCGTAGCTCCCCTTGATGGCTCGGCCATTGTGGACGCCCGCAAACAAAAAGGGCAGTTCACGGACAACTGGGAAATCGGCATGAGCATGAACGCCGAGGGCGCCAAGATCTGGAAGCGACTGACTCATGACAATGTAAACAAGTCAATCGCCATTGTACTGGACGGATATGTATATTCCTATCCCAATGTAATACAGGAAATCTCCGGTGGAAATTCCAGTATTACCGGGCAGTTTACCCTCGAGGAGGCGGAAGACCTTGCCAATATTCTCAAGGTGGGTAAGTTGCCTGCACCGGCAAGAATTGTGGAGGACACTGTGGTAGGGCCAACCCTCGGACAGGAAGCTATTTCTGCAGGCTTGCTTTCTTTCGTTATTGCCTTGATTGTGGTTTTTCTTTTCATGTTTTCATACTACAACAATGCCGGACTGGTCGCCGATATCGCACTCTTTGCCAATATGTTTTTCATCATGGGAATACTGGCCTCGCTGGGGGCCGTGCTTACCCTTCCCGGAATTGCCGGTATCGTACTGACCATTGGTATGTCCGTGGATGCAAACATTCTGATCTTTGAGAGGGTACGGGAAGAGTTGAGTGCCGGAAAAGGGATCCGCTTAGCCATTTCAGACGGATTTAAACACGCCTACTCTTCGATTATTGACTCAAACGTAACAACGTTGATTCTCGGTATCATCCTGTATTCCTTTGGTTCAGGACCTATTCAGGGATTTGCCACCACTCTTATTATTGGTATTCTTTCCTCACTCTTCTGTGCCATTTTCATAACCCGGCTGGTCTTTGAGTGGTTACTTACCAAAAATTTCAAGATCAAATTCTGGAATTCCGTTACCAGAGGAGCTTTTAAACATATAAACATCAATTTTGTCGGCAACCGTCATATCTATTACGTGTTCTCCGGAATTATTATTGCTGCCGGTATCGTGGCATTTACCATGAAGGGTCTTAACTTCGGTGTGGACTTTGAAGGTGGCAGAACCTATGTAGTGCGGTTTGACAAGCCCATCGCAACCGTGGAGGTTATTGATGCATTGAAGAATCCTTTTACAAAGGCACCTGAGGTAAAAACATTTGGTTCCAGCAATCAGGTTAAAATCACCACCAGTTACCTGATTGAAGATCAGTCGGCGGATGCTGAACAGAAGGTGAAGGATAAACTGATGGAAGGTCTCAATACACTGGGGGCATTTAAGTACGATGTTCTCAGTTCTCAAAAAGTCGGGCCAACCGTTGCAGATGATATTAAGAATTCTGCGGTTTGGGTAACAGTCATTTCATGTGCCCTGATGTTTATGTATATATTTATCCGGTTCAAGAAATGGCAATACGGGGTGGGGGCCGTAGCAGCATTGCTGCACGATGTACTTGTGGTACTTTCTGTATTTGTTATTTTTAACGGAATACTGCCTTTCTCTCTGGAAATAGATCAGGCATTTATTGCAGCCATCCTGACGGTAATGGGCTATTCCATGACCGATACCGTTGTGGTATTTGACCGGATCCGTGAATTTGTAGGAGTCCACCATCATGCCCGGGATCAGAAAAAGGTAATCAATGATGCACTCAATGCAACCCTGAGCCGGACTATCAATACTTCCCTTACTACATTCTTTGTATTGTTTGTGATCTTTGTCTTTGGCGGAGAGGTTATCCGGGGATTTACTTTTGCTCTTCTGATTGGTATTGTAATCGGAACTTACTCGTCCTTGTGTATTGCAACTTCAGTGGTAGTGGACTTTGCACGAAAAGAACTGGAATCCTGAAAGAATTCCTTTAAATATACCGGCCCGGAACACCATTCCGGGCTTTTTTATTATACCGGTTTTAAACAGGGATGAGTAATTCATTAAATTAGTACTGTATAAATGGATTACTCAACACGTACTCTGGTGAAACGGGTATTGAGTCGGAACTTTACAGTTGGTTTTATTAAAATACATTTCAGCGTAATGCCGCTGCTGGGTATTCTGGTTGCAACCGGCATCCGGGCACAAGTGGAAACTCCCGGCCTCCGGCATTTTACGGCAGGGTATGAACTGCCCGGCAGGGAAGTCTATACCATACTTCAGGACAGGAACGGGCTGATCTGGTTTGGAACCGACAGGGGCCTGTGCAGGTACGACGGATATGCTTTCAGAACCTATACAACAAAAGAAGGCCTGCTGGATAATACGGTATTTCAGCTTCAGGAAGATTCACTCGGAAGAATCTGGATGTTGACCTTTTCGGGAAGGGTGTTTTATCTGTTTTCGGACAGCATATTTTCATACCGTTATAACCCGGTTTTTTTTAAGGAGGTCGCCAATAAGATTCCGATAGATTTCCGGATCGGCCGTGATGGCAGCGTGGCTGTTTCACTTCAGGGGAAAGGCACATTTCTCGTGGATAGTAACGGATCTGTGAGGAATCTCCATGAGACAGGGAAGATGGAAGGAATACACTACTACATTGACCATTCGGATGGTAATACCTGTCTGATATCCATGAGGGTTTACAGTCAGTCGAATTCGGTGCTGCACGTGATACCCGATCGGGGAGCCCCGGAGGAAAATTTCACATTGCCGGATAATCCTTCACAGCGGTTTTTGGCAGCGTCATCGGGTACTGACATATATGCAACATCCGGACCGTATCTTTTCAGGATACGCAAGGGACGGATGGAAAACATCCGGCGCTTTGATTCAAATATATTATCCCTGAGCCCCGGCAGCAGGAAGGATATCTGGGTGGGTACGGAATCAGGAGCTTTTAGGATTTCTGCCCTGTCAGGCAAGCCTGACCAGAAGAGAGTGCTGGATGGGATTCCCGTTTCTGATGTGTTGGAGGACAAAGAAGGAGGGATTTGGTTTGGTACCATAAACGACGGTGTGTATTATTCTCCCGGTTTCGGGATATCCGGTATTGAACTGGATGAAAAATCCGGACTTAGGCCCGTGAGCATTACGGCAATGGAAGGAAACAGCATCCTTGCCGGATGCTGGAATGGTGAACTGGTCAAATGGACACCGGGGAATTCACTTACCATTATTCGTTTGCCCCGGACCATTGAAAACAATCCCATTACAAGACTGACGAGATGGGAGGGGGACCCTTCGGTGTACCTGACAACCGTAAATGCCGGCTATCTGAAGGACGATAAAGTGTTTCGCTTTTCCAATAAACTTCACCTTGGGATTAAAACCAACTTCGTCAGAATGCCGGATGGAACCCGGATATGCTCAGGTACCTCCTCCTTGTTCAGAATTAGTGGTGATTCCCTGCTCTACCTGACAAATTTTGACGAACGGGTTAACTGCATTGCTTCGTTCGGAAAGGATAAGTTGCTCATCGGAACCAACCGCGGTTTATTCACTTTCAATATGCAGGACAGTACGTTTTTATTGTTTTCCCCAGACATTGATGATATCCGGATTGATGACATGAAATGGAAAGGCGATACACTGTGCCTTGCAACCAAGGGTTCGGGTGTACTCCTGAAATATAAAAATTCCCTTATGAAAATTAACTCCTTTCTGGGATTAGGTGGCGACCATATCAGCAGGCTGGTGATTTCAGGGGATGATATCTGGTGTACATCAAATAATGGAGTAAGCAGGATCCGTATGAATAAAGAGAAGGACAATCCTGTGACAATAATGAATATAAACAGCAGTCAGGGTCTTCCCGAAGGGGGTGCCAGGGATATCTGCCTGTTGAATGATACAGTGTATGTTGCCATGACTGGCGGAATTTCAAGATTTGCCGCACTGGAGGATTACAACAATTATGTTCCTCCAAGTATGGGAATTACCGCCTTCCGTGTGAATAATATTCCGGAACCTTGTACCGGTGAACATTTATTCGATGCCTCACATAATAACCTTCACATTGAATTCAATGCTGTCTCATACAGGAGCAAAGGAAACATCACCTATCAGTATTTGCTTTCCGGAGGTTCTGATACCATTACTTCCATGACAATGGCAAGGGAAGTGGAGTTTCTTTCACTGCCACCAGGTACATATCAGTTTTCGGTAATGGCCAGAAACAGTTCCGGGATCTGGAGTAAAATACCGGCAGAAATTCATTTTAAAATTCTTCCTCCCTGGTATAATACATGGATATTTCGTGCCTTGTTACTTGTGACCCTGCTTTTTGTTATCTTTTTTGCATACAGATTACGTCTTAAGAAATTACAAAAGGATTACCGGATTGAACGGAAACAGGCGGAGTTGCAGCTTACTGCCATGAGGGCGCAAATGAATCCACATTTTATTTTTAATGTGATGAATTCCATAAGGAATTTCATGCAACACCATGATACCGGATCGGCTGAGAAATATCTGATTTCATTTTCAAAACTGGTGCGTTATACTCTTGATCATTCCGGTGTACAGGAAGTTTCCCTGGAAGATGAATTGAATGCCCTGAAGAGCTATTCTGAGCTTGAAATGCAACGATTTGAGCAGGGGTTCAAATTTGATATATATGTGGAGGATGGAATTGATACTTCCGATTATATGTTACCTGCCTTATTGTTGCAGCCTTTTGTGGAAAATGCAATTAAACATGGGATTTCAGGATTGGACAGGCAGGGTTGTATCAGTGTCCGGGTGGGAAAGGAAAATGACAGGATAAAGGTAATCATACAAGACAATGGCAGGGGAATAGATAAGCCACTGGTAACCGGCGAAAGGATTCCGGGGGATGTACCACATGGTATGTCGCTTACCTTTGAACGCATTCTTGCCTATAACAAGGCATTCGGCCGGCAAATGGAAGCCCGCATCTGCGCGGGAACCGATCAATACGGTACTGTTTCGGGAACCATCGTAGAGATAAGGCTTTGAGAATTTCCGAATCTCGGCTCAGTTATGTATTTTGCAGTGAGTTACCCTCCTGGAAATGATTACTGCCCTGATTGTTGATGATGAAAAGCATAACCGTTCTTCCCTGGAGAAGCAGTTGAATGATTATTGTCCGGATGTCAAAGTGGTCGGTGTTGCAGGATCCGTACCTGAAGCGGTTATGCTGGCAAAATCAAAAAATCCGGATGTGGTTTTCCTGGATGTTGAAATGCCCGGTGGATCGGGTTTTGACCTTCTCAGAGAAATGGACCCGGTCTCATTCAGGGTTATTTTCGTAACGGCACATTCGAATTATGCCATAAAAGCAATTCGGTTTTCGGCACTGGATTACCTCCTCAAACCGGTTGATACGGATGATCTTGTGGCAGCCGTAAGGAAAATCAGTAACGAGCCGAACCCCTCGGGTACCTCACAATACAGGAGCCTGCTGGAAAATCTTGAAACCGGAAAGCCCAGGAAACTTGCGATCCCGGTGAAAGACGGATTTGCATTCCTTTCACCTGCCGAAATCATCCGCCTGCAGGCAGACGGTACCTACACGCATATTTACACCGCTGGAGGGAAATATACCGGTTCAAAGAATATTAAGGAATATGAACAATTGTTGTCTGATTTTACATTTTTCCGTTCTCATAACTCCCACCTTATTAACCTCGAACACGTAAAACGATTCAGCAGGCTGGACGGTTATTTTGTGCATATGTCGGATGGTTCCCAGGCAGAGATTTCCAGGAGAAAGAAAGAAGAGTTCATCGAAAGAATGAGCGGTCGCCAGGCCTAACCGTTTTTTTTGGTAAAAATTCACACAATCCATTACCAATTATTAAGAAATCCATGCCAACGGTTGGGTACCTGAACCATTGGTTACAATGTGTGGTTTTTATTTACCGGGTAATTTCAATTTTAACCTGTAATACCCGGATACCATTTTGTATTCAGGACTTTGTAAGCAGGGAAATGGAACCCATCAAAGCTCACAGAAGAGTGTTTTCTGAAGAATTCAAAAAAAATGTAGTGACTGAATTCCTGGAAGAAAATATTTCTGTCAAACAAATCAGTGACAGGTATGATTTGTCGCCAGCAATGTTCAGGCGTTGGAAACAAAAGTTTGTTTCAGGGAAGTCAATTTCCGGTATTGTATCTGATCATAAGGAAAAAACCTGAATGATTATCTATTGCCAGAGTCAATCATGAAACACCAGCACTCTATGAAAACATCTACACTTCCAGGCAACTTTTCTTTTCATCGTCCGGTATCCCATCTGTTCGTCCGTAGGAATCCATTACGATTCCTGATTGCCTTCATGTTTTTTTGTAGCCTCAGCGCCGCACAAGCACAACTGACCGTGGTGCCTGACCCGCTATGCAGTAATCAGTGTTGCGGACCAGGCCAATGTACCTGTACACTCGGTGTGCTCGCAACCGGTGGCGTTCCACCGTACAGTTACCAGGTATTTTCGGGAAGCACTCTGATTGATACAAATGCCTGTGTAAGCGGCCTGTGTCCGGGCAATTATGTATTTATTGTCCGGGATGCCATGGGCGCTACCGTTTTGTTGCAGCTTAGTGCCAGTGGTCAGTGCTGCCACCTTGAATGCCCCAATGATACGGTCTTCTGTTTTACGGTTCCGGATTCGCTCATCAAGTTGTCCAAACCCGTTTACCAGGGAAACGGTTCGTTTCCGAATGGTGGTGACTGCTTTTATGATTCCATCTGGAATGATGCACCTCTTGTATTTCCTGTTGGAACAACAGTTGTTACCTGGTTCGTTCACAATTTAACCGGTCAGATAGACACCTGTCAGCAGAATGTTACCAGGAACCCTCCCTCCGTATATGCCATTAAATTCGGCACCAGTCCGCCGGTTATCGGCGGAGTGATTAATATCTGTAATGGTCAAAGCATAACCTTTGTGGATAGTTCCACCGGAACATCAGGACTTCTGTGGAACTTCGGTAATGGGTTTTATTCCAGCAATCCTGTACATACCGAACCCGGGTGGCATTATCCCCCCGGAACCTATTACGATACGCTGACTGTTTATGATGATTGCGGCAATCCGCATGATACCGCATTTACAGTTGTGGTTGATTCGTCCAGTGGCCCTGATATTACGTGTATTTCAACAGTATGTCCCGGTGATACGGTAACCTATCATACCAACGCCAATTGCACAGTATATAACTGGACGGTTACCGGCGGTGTATTTTTTCCGGTTCCGTCATCAGGAAGCGACAGCGTTACCGTTATCTGGGGTCCCGGCCCCCATGGCACCATTTCCCTGAGTGTTTCCGGGTGTACCCCGCCTTCTACCTGTCCGGTCGCGACCATAAAAACAGTGGATATTGTTCCGGCAACCCTGCCTGTGAACGGCGACACGGTTGTTTGTGCAGGAGCCACTACCGAACATTGCATTGAATGCATTCCGGGGAATACCCATAGCTGGGAATTGATGCCTGGGATAGCCGGAACCGTTGAAAATGCAAATACCTGTTGTGTGACCATTCACTGGAACCCGGCTTTTACCGGAATAGCGACCCTTCAGGTAATTTACAATAATCCGCTAACCGGTTCCGGCTGCAATCTTCCGGAAACCTGCAGTCACGATCCTGGGTGTGGAGGCACAGGAACAATTACCATCCGTGTCGTACCCATCTTTGGAATAAGCGGGCCGCAGAAAGTATGTCCGGACGTAGTGAGTGCACCCTTCAGTGGTATGAATCTTACCGCGAATATTGCAGAACCCCTTACATCCTGGAAGGTCATTACTCCGGTTCCTTCTGTCTTGAATTTTGCCAATACAGGATTGCTCAATTCCTACACCTGGAACAACGGGCCGGGAATTTATCAGGTAACTGCCTATGCTCCTCCGGGTGTATATTGCAATGACTCAGCAACAGTAACTGTCAAAGTGTTGGATATGCCGGTACCGAATCCTGTCATTGGTCCGGATACAGTTTGTGCCGGGACACTGGTATATTATACCATAACACCAAACCTTTCAGGAGTGATTTATAATTGGATCGTAAGCGGCGGCACCATTTCAGGGCCCTCAAATGGCAGCAGCGTGGCAGTGACCTGGTCTGCGGGCGGAGGTACCATTTATGCATATCAGGTACTCAATTCCAGTCCGGGTTGTATTTCCGGCTCCACCCCTGTGAAAACCGTTGTAACCTGGCCGGCATTTTCCCTGCCTGTAATTTCTTCCAGTGCCATGGTCGCATGTGTCAAAAGTACCATTACCTATTCCATTCCGGGACCCTTAATCAGCAATGGAACCTACACCTGGTCAGTTGTACCGGCTACTGCAGGAAATATCGTGTCTGCAAACGGTACAGATTCCATCATGATCAACTGGACAAGCGCTGCAATAACACCCATTTTCGTAAAGTTGAAAATAAGCAGGTGTTACGAGGATTCGGTATTATATCCCGTCAACCTGTTTCCTTCTCCGGGAGTTCCGGATATTTCCTTTTCCCCGCTGAATCCCTGTATTTTCAGTCCCGTTAATTTTTCAACTACCCACCCGGGACCGGCCTGGAACTGGAGTTTCGGGGATGCCGGCACCTCTTCATTGCAAAACCCCGTACATTCCTATAATATACCCGGAAATTTTAACCTACAACTGGTTGTGACAAATCCGGCCGGTTGCAAGGATACGGCATATACCAATCTGCATGTTGACAGCGTTCCGGTACTCCCGGTCATTTTGGGAAATACTTCTGTGTGCCTTAATTCCAATGCATCCTATTCCTTTTCTGAGCCACTGTTTCCGGGGGCAAGCTATGACTGGTCTCTCTCAGCTCCACAACTTGGAAATGTTGTTTCTTCCGGTATTAATTCGGTATTGATTCACTGGAGTACACCGGGAACTGATACCGTTACACTGCATGTACAATCACACTGCCTGGATACCGTTCTCAAGTATGTAGTTACGGTACATGCACTCCCGGTTGCCGGCATTTCAGTGCCATCTCCCGCCTGTGAAGGTGCGGCCCTGACTTTTAACGGATCGGGTGGGGTTGTTTATTCCTGGTCATTTTCCGGAGGCAGCCCGTCCGGTGCCAGCGTTGCCTCTCCTTCAGTTACCTATTCTCTGGCAGGGAACTATCCCGTTTCACTCACTGTTACCGACGCGAATGGATGCATGAATACAGCGAACACATCGGTGACCATCAACCCGCTTCCGATAGCGCACATTACAGGTCCGTCCGCCATCTGTGCTTTTCCGGCAGTTGTGACCTTCAGTGCTGTGGATGCAGCCGGATATTCATTTGCATGGTCTCCGTCGGGTTCTACTCCGTCCATTTCTCCGACTGTAACAGCACCGACCACCTATTATGTCGTAGTCACGAATGCATTCGGTTGTTCAAGAACCTCCAATTCCATAACAGTCAATGCCGGAAACTGCGGTACTACATCCGGAACGTGCACCTCCACGGATACCATTGATTTTTCCCACAGTCCGCCCGTATGCCTGACGAAAACTTTTACCGATCTCGGTCCGGCTACATTGTTAGGATGGGATTTCGGAGACGGCGGAACAGCCGGTGCCGTAAGTCCGGTAACACATACGTATCCGATTCCGGGTTTATACCTTGTAACTGAATACGGTGTTGCGAATGGTATTGATGCTAATGGAATGCCCTGTGTGGATACCATTGAAAAATATCATATTGTTACCATTCCTTTTGAAACAAGGTTTGAATTCAGTTTTCAATGTTCCGGGGGAGGGGTGATGCAAACCGTCTTGAACAACACGTCCCTTTATCTGGGCATGGCGGGAAGTTACAACTGGTCATGGTATGATAGTACAACTTCCACATTGCTGAGTACAAACGCTTTCCCCTCTCCGGTGACACTATCTGTTGGTACACACCTTGTTGCCCTCTATGTATATGATCCTGTGACAGGAGCTACCTGCCTGGTAACTCATTCGATTAATGTTCCGGCTCCCATCTCTGCTGCCTTTACCATATCCTCTCCCGTTTGCCAGGGATCCCCTGTAATATTTACTGATACATCCACACCGCTTGCCAATGAAACATACCGCCTCTT
>JADZBN010000039.1 GCA_020852075.1 Bacteroidia bacterium | reverse complement strand
GAGGTGCCGTTACCGCAGTATTGCTTTTTTCCGGATATCCGGTTTCACTCTCCTTCCTCCTGTCCTTTGCTGCGGGTGCGCTGGCAGGAACAGCCACCGGCATCATTCATACCCGGCTCAGGGTAAATCCGCTTCTGGCAGGCATCCTTGTAATGACAGCCCTTTACTCCGTCAACCTGGGAATTATGGGAAGAAGCAATATCCCGTTGTTGCAGACTGCAAATGTATTTACGCTTCCTGAAAAACTGATTTCTCCCCTGGCAGCCCAATTGATTATCCTGCTTGCCGTAGCCTTTCTGCTGTGGCTCCTGATCGCCTCCTTGCTGAGAACAGATTTCGGATTAACCATGCGGGCCACCGGGAACAACGAAGAAATGATCCGCGCACTGGGCGTCCATACCGGTAACATGAAAGTGACGGGGCTTGCCATTGCCAATGGCCTGATAGCCCTGAGTGGATCACTCATCACGCAGGTTCAGGGGTTTGCGGATATTAATATGGGTATCGGTATTGTCATTCTCGGGCTTGGCGCGGTGATGATTGGTGAAATGGTGGTTAATATCACAGGTCGCTCTCCGGTACCCTTGCAATTACTCGGGGTTATTGCCGGCGGAATTATCTTCAGGCTTGTCCTTGCCTTTGCCCTGTCCATCGGAATTGACGCACTCTATCTGAAACTCGTGGTATCGGTTTTTGTCCTCATCGTGGTTGGCATACCCGCAATGAAAAAAAGCTCATGATCCGGTTGAACGGTATATCCAAAACATTCCACCAGCATCCCGGTGAAACCGTCACTGCCCTGAAACCTTTGGATATCGCATTCAGCACAGGGAGCTTTTCGGTAATAGTCGGTGCCAATGGTTCCGGAAAATCCACCCTGCTGAATCTGTTGGCAGGAAGTCTGAAAACCGATTCAGGAAACATCGTCTTTGACGGAACGGATGTAACGGGATTACGGGAAGAAAAAAGATGCAGGTGGGTATCCAGGATCTTTCAAAATCCCCTGACCGGAACCGCACCTGAATTATCTGTATTAGAAAATTTCAGGCTTGCATCACTGAGAACAAGGTCCAAGAAACTGATCATTGGAACCAATCGTGCATTCCGGAAAAAAGTTCAGGAGAAAATTTCCTTTCTGGGCCTTGGCCTCGAAAATAAGCTCGATCAGAATATGGGCAGTTTGTCCGGAGGGCAACGGCAGGCACTGACACTGGTAATGGCGGTCATGGATGAATGCAGGATTCTTTTGATGGATGAGCCCACTGCGGCACTGGATCCAAAAACCGCAGGAATCCTGATGAATATGGCCGATAAAATTATCCGTGAATTTCACCTGACTGCAATACTCGTTACCCATCACCTGAACGATGCCGTAAAATTCGGAAACAGAACCATCCACCTCAGGGAAGGTGAAATACAAAAAGACATTTCAGGAAAATTACGTGAGGCACTGACAACAGCCGAAATATATTCATGGTTTGCCTGAATCCATATTCCCCGGGCCTGACACGGATGTCATTATCCGGGAAAAAACGGCATCCATGTTTTCATGAAAGTCTCATTTTCAGGGCTTTTAATGAACAACAAAACTCTTATTTTTGCGTTTCTATTAACTGCAAACCGGATTACTGAAGTATTGATGATTCGACTGAGACCCTTTCTTGTTCTTCTATTATCTGTTGTCATACATACTGCGTCGGCACAGTTTTCGAATCCTGCAACATGGACCTTTAGTACTGAAAAGGGGAACAATGGCGAAACCGTATTGGTCTTCAGGGTAAAGATTGAAGAGGGCTGGCATATTTTTTCTCAATTTACACCGGATGGAGGGCCGCTGCCAACAGTGTTCACCTTTGATCCTGCGCTCTGCTACAGCCTCCAGGGTAAGGTAACGGAATCAAAACCTCACGAGGAATATGACAGCACTTTTGAAATAAAAGTACTTCTGTTTGAAAAGGAATCTGTCTTCAGGCAAAAGATACTTACCCGGGGATCAACCTGTAAAATTACCGGGAGAATCGAATACCAGGCATGTAAGGATGCTTGCATATTTCAGGATACGGGGTTTGTGTTTACCCTGGGAGGCCCTGGAGAAGGGAATTCTAAAAAACCAGAAAAAAAAGCCGGTGAAACTTTGGGGGAATCGCCATCTCCTCCTGTTCTTTTGCCAAATTCACCTTTATCCGCGGAACCAGCCTCAACGGACAGCGCATCTATTGTTGCTGCTGCATCCTCCACCGGTGGCGATCATACAGACGGTAGCGGTCTTGAACCAGGTTGTGGAAATGATATAAGCGGATCATCAGGCGGGAGCCGTGGGGTACTGGCAATTTTCCTTGCCGGAATGCTGGGAGGAATTGTTGCATTGCTCACCCCCTGCGTCTTCCCCATGATTCCGATGACGGTAAGTTTCTTCACCAAACGGAGTGGTTCCCGGCGGAAAGGAATAAGAAATGCTCTTACCTATGCGGTATCCATCATCCTGATTTATGTTACGCTGGGGTTGCTGGTTACGGTAACCCTCGGATCGGATGCGCTCAACGAAATGGCCAGTAATGTATATTTCAACCTGGCCTTTTTCATCATCTTTATTATTTTCGCCATTTCATTTTTCGGGGCATTTGAAATTACCCTTCCCAGCTGGCTGGTAAACAAAGCGGATGCTGCCAGCGACAGGGGAGGACTCATTGGAATATTCTTCATGGCCTTTACCCTTTCCCTGGTATCCTTCAGTTGCACAGGACCAATTATTGGTACCCTGTTGGTGGAAGCTGCACATGGAAGGAGTTACCTGGGGCCTGTTGCGGGGATGACGGGATTTGCTGTTGCACTGGCCATTCCCTTTGCTCTATTTGCACTGTTTCCCGGATGGCTGAATTCCCTTCCCAAATCAGGAAGCTGGCTGAATACCGTCAAAGTTTCGCTGGGATTTATAGAACTTGCCCTTGCACTGAAGTTTCTTTCAAATGTTGATCTGGCCTATCACTGGGGGCTTTTAAAACGGGAACTGTTTATTGCACTCTGGGTAATTATCTTCGGCATGCTGGGGATGTATCTTCTCGGAAAACTGCGGCTGTCCCACGACAGCGAAACCACCCACGTATCCGTGGGAAGACTGCTCTTTTCCCTGTTATCCCTCACCTTTGCATTGTACCTGTTACCGGGTGTATGGGGTGCGCCTCTGAAAATGATCTCCGGTTTTCCTCCGCCTGAATTCTACAAGGAATGGAAAACCGGAAAGGAGAGCGACTGCCCGCACGACCTTACATGCTTCAGGGATTTTGAAGAAGGAATGCGCTTTGCCAAATCCCAGAGCAAGCCGGTGATCGTTGATTTTACAGGATGGAGTTGTGTGAATTGCAGGAAAATGGAAGACAATGTCTGGAGTGACTCGAAGGTGCTGAAAAGGCTGTCGGAAAAATATGTCCTTATTTCATTATACGTGGATGATAAAACTCCCTTACCGGAAGAACAGCAGGTGATTTCCACGACTACAGGAAAGAAAATCCGGACAACGGGAAACAAATGGAGCGATCTCCAGTCGTCACGGTACAGGACCAATTCACAACCGTATTATGTATTGTTGGACAACAGCGGAAGGCTACTGGCGGAACCCCGCGGCTATACTCCGGATATCCAGGAGTACACCGCCTTTCTGGATGAAGGTCTTTGCCGGTATGAAAAGAGGATGAGCAACTGACGGAAACCGGAGTTTCTGAGGGACGGGCCATACAACAGGGAATGAATTTTTCCTTTTCGATGTATATTTTTCTTTTTTCTAAAAATCTTCATTTCCCCGTTTTTGATATGAGTTCTAATTACATTTGCCGCTGATGCAGCGGAAGTTTGTCACCAATCTGGCGTTAATACTCGGCCTGAACCTCCTGATCAAGCCATTCTGGATACTTGGGATTGACCGGGCGGTGCAGAATGTTGTGGGGATGGAACAGTACGGTTTTTACTACGCCATATTCAACTTTTCCTTCCTGTTCAATATCATCCTGGATCTGGGTATTACCAATTTCAACAACAAAAATATTTCCCAAAACAATCACCTGCTGAGCAAGCATTTTGCCAGTATCGTGATGCTTCGTGTACTGCTTGCTCTGGTATTTACCCTGATCACGCTGGCGGCAGGATGGCTGGTAAAATACAATGCTGACATGCTGAAGATGCTTGCAGCGGTAATATTCAACCAGATCCTGATTTCATTCATTCTGTACCTGCGCTCCAACCTTGCCGGCCTCCACCTTTTTAAAACGGACAGCATAATTTCTGTTCTTGACAGGTTTATTATGATCGGCCTATGCGGATTCCTTCTTTGGAAATACAGAGAGCCGGGTACCTTCAGCATAACCTGGTTTGTGTATGCCCAGACAACAGCCTACGTAATTACCACAGTGATCACCCTTCTTCTGCTGATACGAAAAGCAAAGGTTAGAAAGTTCACCTGGCGCTGGCCCTTTTTTATCATCATACTTAAAAAAAGTTATCCGTATGCCATTCTGGTATTGCTGATGTCCTTTTACAACCGGATTGATGGTGTGATGCTGGAACGCATGCTGCCGTTCAGGGAAGGAGCACTGGAAGCAGGGATTTATGCCTCAGCATACCGGCTGCTGGATGCATCCAACATGATCGCATTTCTTTTTGCGGGCCTGTTGCTGCCGATATTTTCCAGAATGATCAAATTGAAAGAAAGTATTGAAGATATGGTGCTCCTCTCCTTTTCCCTGCTGGTGATACCTGCCATGATCGTTGCCACATGTTGCGCTTTTTTTTCGTATGAAATCATGGACCTGCTGTACAGAGATGGCCATCTCAGCGAATCCTCTGCCGTATTCAGGATTCTTATGTTTTGCTTTGTTCCCATTGCCACTACCTATATTTTCGGCACATTGCTTACGGCAAACGGGAATCTGAGGCAACTAAACATTATGGCAAGTACGGGAATGGCTATCAATATAATTATGAACCTGATCCTGATTCCGCGTATGCATGCAGAGGGTGCAGCGATATCCAGTATCTGCACTCAGGCATTCACGGCACTTGCACAGGTACTCATGGCGTGGAAGACTTTCGAATTCCGATTCAATACCCTGCTGTTTTCACGCGTCCTCCTTTTTGCCGCAACCTGTGTACTGATCAATTTCCTGATCAGCAGTCAGCAATGGTTTTGGGTAACCCGGTTGGGATTCAGTGCTGCACTGTGTTTTCTGGCAGCCTTTGCCTTCAGGCTGATCCGGGTAAGAAATCTTTACCGTATCGTCCGGTATGATGAAACCTGAAACTCCCATACCGGAATCGTACACTGAAACCGTAGAAATTTTTGTTGTCAGATTAGTAACGTATTGAATATTAGATTAATGTACAGTTATTGCTGTCCGAAAAATTTTCAAATTCCAATTCCTTTTTTACCTTTGGAACCCTTTCCCAAAATTTTCATTTCCCTCCAGATGTTTCAGAAAGCAAGAGAAACAAGCTACCTGGAATCAACCAGTATTTTTGTGTTGCTTCTTCGCTGGCGTAAGCCGGTAATTATCTGCGTGTTACTGACTGCCATTGCCGCTGTTATTTTTTCAGGCCCCTATTTTATTACCCCAAAATACAAATCAACGGTTGTATTCTTTCCCGCTTCCACAAATTCGGTTAGTAAAGCGCTGATGGATGATAATACCACCGAAAAACAGGATATTCTTGCTTTTGGTGAAGAGGAACAGGCGGAGCAGATGCTTCAGATCCTGAATTCCGACGAAATACGCGGAGCCATCATCAGAAAATACGACCTGATGAATCATTATAAGATTGATAAGGCCGGCCTTTACCCAATGACAGAACTCTATAAGGAGTACAATGACAACATTCATTTTTCTCGAACGGAGTTTTTGTCCGTAAAAATCGAGGTACTTGACTCTGATCCACAAACGGCTGCTGCCATTGCCAATGATATTGCCTCCCTGGTGGATTCGGTAAAAACCCGAATGCAAAACCAGCGTGCCGCCGAGGCGCTTGCCATCATGGAAACAGCATATAAGGAAAAGCAGCATTCCATAACCCTCAAGGAAGACTCGTTGAAAAAACTCCGTGAACTTGGAGTGATGAATTACAAAGATGAAACGGCCATCTGGAATTCCGAATATGCCAAGTCCTTTGCCGCTTTTAACAATGAACGGGCAGCGCTTTCCGTTTTACGAAACTATAAAAATGAGACGGACTCTGCCATCGTTAACACCAGGGCCCGGATTGAAGGTGCCAGGGCGAGAATGGAATCCCTCAAACACAAACTGGATGTACTCGCCCAATACGGCGGAGCAAGCGTTTCCCTGAATGAAGAACTGACACTGGACCGGACCGAGGCAAGCAGGCTGAGGGAACAACTGGAAAAGTTAAGACTTGATGTAAACCAAAACCTTACTCAAAAGTTTATAGTGAATAAAGCAGAAAAAGCAGAAAAGAAAAGCTATCCGGAACGCTGGCTGATTGTGTTGGTGTCGGTCATCGGAAGTCTTTTCCTTTGCCTGGTTGTCATCCTGGGCATCGAAAGGCTGAAGGAAATTCAATTTAAACTGTAAGCTCTAACCTCTTATTACGAATATGGAGAATTCATTTTTCAACAGTGTCGAAATTGTAAAGGTCCTGAACCACTGGAAAAAACACCTGCTGATTGTAGGCCTGATAAGTTTTGCCCTGTCCGCATTTATTTCATCACCTTTGGTGATTAAACCAAAATTCAAATCCAGTGCCATCATTTACCCGTCAAACCTTATTGCATTCAGCAATGAAAGTACCACGGAGCAAATGTTGCAGATAACACAATCCACTGATATCCGCGACTGGATCATAAAAAACTTTCATCTGTACAAGCATTATGGTATTGATACGCTTAAAAACAAGCATCACGAATCGGAAATTTTCAGGATGTACGATGACAATGTTTCCATCAGGCAAACCGAATATGAATCCATGGAAATAACGGTATTTGATACCGATCCGGTCATTGCCTCTCAGATGGTTGACAGTATCATTCATTATTTTGATGTGAAGTCAAGGCAACTCCAGGCAAGTAAATCAAAGGAAGTAATGATTATTGCCAAAAACCAGCTTGACCAGAAACAGGCAGAAATGGATTCCATTGAACGGAGAATGGAAAATCTGAGAAAAGAGTACGGTCTGCTGGATTACAAGGAACAGTCAAAAGAGGCTACCAAAGCATATCTGAGGGCGATGGGGACCAACGGATCAGCAGAACGGGCTTCAAAACAAATTCTGGATGCTCTGAAAGAAAAGGGAGGTGAATTCAATGCCATGAACGAACACCTTTGGAGAATCCGGGGATCCTACAATGATCTGAAGGGGGTATATGAAAATGCCAAAAGGGATGTTTACAAGCAGCTTACCTATGCCAACGTGGTAACGCGACCGGAGGTTGCGGATCAGAAATCCTATCCCATCCGCTGGCTGATTGTTGCCATTTCCGTAGGTTCCTCTCTGTTTCTGGCCTTCCTGATTATCCTGATCTTCCAGTCGAAGAAACACCTCTCCAGATAAATTAATACATGCCGGATACCGTTTTACATAAAACACATATCCGCTGGTTCTACGGACTGTCGCTTTCGTTTCTTGCATGCAGCCTGTTTTTCATCACCCGTGAAATGTACTGGCTGGCTGCATTTCCTGTATTCGTAGCCATTACCTACCTGGCCATATTTTCCATAGATACCCTGTTATTCATTATTGCCGGGGCAACGCCTCTTGCCGTACTGATAAACAGGGAATCGTCGGGTCCTGCATTGAGCCTGCCTACGGAGCCCCTGTTATTCGGTGTGATGGTGATATTTATTCTCAAAGTGGTTTTTGAAGGTGGTTTTGACAAAAGAATCATACGCCATCCTGTATCCCTGGTGATATTTTTTCAACTCATCTGGATGTTCATTACTTCCATAACGAGTACGATGCCGCTGGTTTCTTTCAAGCATCTGCTTTCCCAAATGTGGTTCATCCTTCCATTCTATTTCCTGGCCACCCAGCTTTTCAGAAAATTCAGGAATATTGAGAAATTCATCTGGATATACAGTATATCCCTGCTGATTGTAATCACATACACCATCATTCGCCATGCACAAAACGCCTGGACGCAGAAATCCGCACACTGGGTCATGGCGCCATTCTATAATGATCACACTGCATACGCTGCGGCGATCGCCCTGTTCATCCCGGTATTTATTCTGTTATCAAGAGACAATACATCAGGTTTCAGGCAACGCATGTTATCACTGATTACTTTTATCTGCCTGAGCATTGCCATGATTCTGTCCTATACAAGGGCATCCTGGCTCAGTCTGGTTATTGCATTCGTGGTGTATCTGATTTACCGCCTGAGAATCCGGTTTTCTATCGTTGCGATTCTCGGAGGATCCATGCTGACAATTTTTCTGATGTTTCAGAGTGATATATTCATTAAACTGGAAAGAAACCGTCAGGATTCGGCAACAGATTTTAACAAGCACCTGCAGTCTATCTCCAATATCTCTACGGATGCATCAAATCTTGAACGGATCAACCGCTGGCATTCCGCCATCCGGATGTGGGAAGAAAAACCCTTCCTGGGCTGGGGCCCCGGAACGTACCAGTTTAACTATGCTCCGTTCCAAAAAGCCAGTGAGATGACGATCATTTCTACGAATGCCGGAAACATGGGAAATGCCCACAGTGAATACCTCGGCCCACTGTCGGAACAGGGAGTATTTGGAATGCTTGCAGTCGTCCTTCTGATCATTACTGTCTTTTACCGGGTAACGGTCATGTATTCCCATTCAAAAGACAGAAAACTCCGCACTATGGCACTTGGAATCACCCTGGGTCTGGTTACTTACTTTATTCATGGGATCATGAATAATTTCCTTGATACCGATAAACTCTCCATTCCCGTATGGGCATTTATTGCAGCCATCGTTGCTATGGATGTTTATCACAGCAGGCCGGTGCTTCCGTCTCACAACGGAAACCTTCAAAATAAGGGAATACTGAACTGACCGGTTATTCAGGCTTTGAAAAAGCAGCTCAGCAAGGTGATGTCATCGGTGTAATCACGGCTGCCTTTGAATGCAGAAAGTGTTGCCACAAGCTGTTGCTGAAGCAACTCCAGATTCTGTCCCTGGCTTTTTGCCATTAAAAATTCTTTCAGGTTAACGGTTCCGAATTCCACGCCTTTATCATTTTCCACTTCGGTTACGCCATCGGTATAACAATGCAACTGGGCATTCCCGGGTATGAAGACCTTCCCCTGATGGATGAAGGGTAATTCTTCGAACATGCCAAGTCCTGTACAGCCTTCATTCAGCATATACACCACCTTCTCGTGCATCAGGAAGGGAGGGTTGTGCCCTGCGTTTACATAATGAAGTTCGCGGGTACGGGCATTGTATTTCCCAATAAAAAAAGTTACAAATTTTTCACCCTTTGCGCTTTTAAAAACTTTGTTGTTTAATACCCGGATCAGGTCGGGAATGGTCTTCGCCAGATGAATGTGAGCATGCAGGTTTGCCTGGAAATTAGACATAAGCAATGCCGCAGGGATTCCCTTCCCCGACACATCCGCCATACAGAATACGAATTCTGCATCAGACAAGGGTATAAAATCATAATAGTCGCCGCCTACTTCCTGGTGGGGCAGATAAATCGCCTTTAACTGGTATGCTTCATTATCGGGCAGGGATGCGGGGAACAGCATATTCTGCATCTGGGCAGCAAGTTCAAGTTCCTTTTTAATTCCTGCCTGCCTGATCTTCTCATCCGCTACATGATTGTTTTCAAGAGCTACTACAATCAGGTTGGTAATGGTCTGAATAAACGATACCAGTTCATTCTTGTTTGAAATCACCGCCTTCCCGATACCGCCAATCAGTGCGTACGACAGCAATTGCTCTTTGTGATACACGGGAAGAATGGTTTCAAAATTCCGAATCCATCTCTCCTTATCATTTTCCAGCCGGGTAGCACTGTTCAGTTCATTTAATATTCCACTCAGGTCAACCGATTCGAAATTTTTATCCGTACCATACAGTAGTGCACACCTCCAGTTATGGTCCCGGATAAGCAGTGCCAGTTTTTCCACCTTTAACTGACTGTGCAATACGTGTTCATATACATCAAGCAACTGCTTGGTGGAAAAATTATAGTTGATGGCTTTTGTAATCTGCAACAGCCAGTGCAACTGCAGTTTTTTGGCCTGCAATTCTGCGTTGACATTTCCGGGTTGGGTTTCGGGTGCCGGTGCAAGGTGTTTCCCTTTAATGGCCAAGGTTTTTCTTTTTTAGTTTTTCTACAATCTCAGGAAGCCTTTTGATAAGCGCAAGTTCCTTCATTTTTTCCCTGGCCTCCTGCGTGGGGCTTCCAAAATAGGTCTTCCCTCCTTCCAGGGATTTTGGAATGCCGGATTGTCCCAGCACTACGGCACCTTTCCCGATGGTCAGGTCTTTCTGTACTCCTACCTGGCCCCACAGAATCACATCGTCTTCAATGGTTACCACACCGGCAATCCCTACCTGCCCGGCAATGAGGCAGTTTTTTCCGATCACCGTATCGTGACCCACATGAATCTGATTATCCAGTTTGGTACCTTTCCCGATCAATGTATCACCCGAAACTCCTTTATCAATGGTACATCCTGCACCTATTTCAACGTAGTCGTGAATCACCACCCTGCCACAGGAATGCATCTTATCATACCCTTCCGGCCTTCTTTTAAAATAAAAAGCATCTGCTCCAAGTACAGTCCCGGCGTGAATAATTACATGGTTGCCGATTTGTGTATGATCATATATGGTAACATTGGGATGGATCACACAATGATCCCCTATGGTTACATTTTCACCGATGAAGACACCCGGCTGCAATACGGTATGGTTACCAATGGAAGAGGTACTGCTGATATTCCCGGATGCAGGAATAAATTTCCTGAAGTGAAGTACGATCCTATTATAGCAGGCAAAGGGGTCACTGGCAAACAACAGTGATTTTCCGGGCGGGGGTTCACATTCCCTGTTGATAATAATAAAAGACGCCGCTGATGCCAGCGCCTTGTCATAGTATTTGGGATGATCCACGAATGTAATATCTCCTGTTTCAACTTTATGGATCTCATTAATGCCGCTCACATGTGCGCTGCCGTCACCCATTACACGGGAATCCGTCATTCGCGCCAGTTCAGAAAGCGTAACAGGAACAGGAAACTTCATTGTTGACAAAAATAATGAATTTGAAAGGCCGAATCCATGCCAACTGCGGCTTTGAACGGCACTTTTCAACAAAGGCACCGTAACAATGCCCTGCCTGAAAAATCTGTGGGAATTCATGTGCCGGGAACTCCCGAAATCGGACGCTGTTCCTTACTTTCGGCAGGGAGAAATGACATCATGCTGATTGCCGTAAATACGCGAATGCTTCTGAAAGACCGGATGGAAGGCATAGGATATTTTACCTTCGAAAGCTTCAAACGGATTACCCGGCTTCACCCGGAATATGAATTTGTATTTGTATTCGACAGACCCTATGATCCGGAATTTGTTTTCAGTGATAATATAACTCCCGTTAGCGTATTCCCTCCTGCAAGGCATCCCTTCCTGTGGTACGCATGGTACGAATTCAGCCTTCCCGGATTATTCAGGAAAATCAAACCGGATCTGTTCGTTTCGAATGACGGATATGTATCCCTGAAAGCAAAAGTGAAAACCCTTGCAGTGATTCATGATATCAACTTTGAACATTTCAGGGACGACATACCTTTTTTCTTCCGGCAATACTACCGTCACTTTTTCCCGAAATACGCACGGCGGGCCACCAGGATTGCAACCGTTTCAGAATACTCACGGGAAGACATCGCAAAAACCTATGGTGTACCTGCAGAAAAAATTGACGTGGTGTATAACGGCGCAGGTGATGGATTTCATCCGGCTACTCAGGAAAATATCCGCCAGGTACGGGAGAACCTGACGGGAGGAACTCCTTTCTTCCTCTTTATCGGAGCCATTCACCAGCGAAAAAATATAGCACGCCTCCTCCAGGCCTATGACAGGTTCCGGAGCAGTGAAATCCATAATCATAAGCTTGTACTGGCTGGAAACCGCCGCTGGTGGACCGAAGAAATGGAGCAAGCGTATGCGGGTATGCACTATAAAGACGATGTAATCTTCACCGGAAGAATCTCCGATGAAAGATTACAGGAAATAACAGGAGCCGCCTTTGCACTGGTTTATGTTTCAGTATTTGAAGGGTTTGGTATTCCGGTTGTGGAAGCCTTCCGTTCGGGAATCCCTGTCATCACCTCATCCGTAAGTTCCATGCCCGAAATTGCCGGTGATGCAGCCCTGCTGACAGATCCCTATTCCATTGATTCCATTGTAACTGCCATGCATACGATGGCCTCTGATGAAAAACTCCGGAAAGAGTTGACAAACAAAGGATATCAACGAGCCAGCCTCTTTACCTGGGACAGAACGGCGGGTCTGTTATGGGAATGCATGGAACGGACATTGCATTCAAAATAAAAAACAATTATCCAATTCCGGGTTGAATACATGTCAGAAACAATCACAACCAGGACTCATACCTTCATACCAGAAAAAAATACCGGAGAATCAAAGGCTGGTCCGCCTGCTCAATGTAAACTTCCGTATTTTCACAGATCCAACCTGACGTGCTAAAATCCTGCTTTCAGCGACTATTACCCGAAGCCGGCTGCGATGAAGCCGGAAGAGGCTGCCTGGCAGGGCCGGTATTTGCCGCAGCGGTTCTGCTTCCGGTCAGATTCAGACACCCATTATTAAATGATTCCAAACAAATGCGGGAAAAGGACCGGATCATGCTGCGGAAAATCCTGGAGGAGGAAGCGATTGCCTGGGCGGTAGCCAGTGCAAGCCACCATGAAATTGACCGGATGAACATCCTGCAGGCTACCATGCTGGCCATGCACCGTGCCATTACAGACCTTACACAGAAACCCGGCCTGCTGCTGATTGATGGCAACAGGTTTAAAATTTTTCCCGGTATTCCGCACAAATGTTTCATTGGCGGAGATGGCATTTTTGCTTCCATTGCAGCTGCATCTGTACTGGCAAAAACATGTCGTGACGATTTTATGATGCAACTTGATGAAAAATTCCCCGGTTATGACTGGAAACACAACAAGGGTTATGGTACAGCCCGGCACCGGAGTGCAATTCGTAAACTTGGGCCTACCCCTTATCACAGAATGTCATTCACGCTGGTTCCCGGACAGAACGAACTGCCGGTTTTTAACGGGTATCAATCGCCGGAATAGTAATGGTGCCGTTGACCCATATTGAAAATTGAAAGTATTGCTGATAACCGTTCGCTTCAGCACGGCGGTATCGGCTTCTGTGTTTTACCGGTTGTTTTCCCGAAAGATACCAACAAAAGGCGTGGGAAAAAATTCATACCGGTTTCACAGGTGAAGTAATTCATCCATTAAGTTTACCAACAGTAAAACCATTTATTTACATCATGCATTCAGCCCGAAAATACGCTGCCTATCTGAATGCCATCCTGTTTTACCTGCTTATTTCATTTTTACCGGGATGCATCAAGGATAATGATTTTGATTTTGATAAAGTTGCATCTGTAAACTGGAACCCGGATATCGCCGTTCCACTGATACATTCCACATTTACCATGTCCGACCTGGTGAATGATGAAACAAATTCAGTGGTGACCATTGACAGCAATAATCTGGTTACCCTTGTGTATAAAGGCAATATCTATTCCATGAAAGGTTCGGATTTCCTTCCTGTAATCAACCAGTCAGATATTCAGACGGTCACCCTGAATACCGCCGACAGTACAACGTTGTATTCGGGCGGAACCTGCTCTAAAGTGATTAACAGCAATTATCCGTTTGCATTCCCCAATGGAGAATTACTCGACTCCCTTACCCTGGGCTCAGGTACCATGTTCGTTAACATCCAGAATAATATCCCTCATCCGGGAACGCTGCATATCAGCATTCCCACTGCAACCCTAAATGGCATTCCCTTCTCGAAGGATGTAATTTTTCCTGCCGGGGGCGGAACCGTACAGGTACTGGACAGTGCTGATCTGACCGGCTATGATGTCAACCTGGTATCTACGGGTGTACAAAATACCCTGCCCATGATTTATACAGTAATCTTTCAGAATTCATCTTCAGCACAAAGCCTGACAAGTCGTTTTTTTACGTTCACAAACAACTTCAGTAATATGGTGATATCCCGCGCCTTCGGATATTTCGGACAGAGGCCGCTCAATATTACCGTGGATTCTTCCGAGATTACCCTTTTCACGAACTCAGCCGGAGGAACCCTTAGTTTTCATGAACCAAAAGTCACTTTTCAAATCAGCAATTCTTTCGGCATGCCCGTAGATGCACACCTTACTTCATTTTATGCCATCCCTGCCTCAGGTACTAATATTCCCGTCACAGGAAGCATTCCTGATCCTGTTCCTGTCGGGACTCCGTTGTTTCCGGGAGATATTGCCAGAACCAGCTTTTCGCTGGATAAGAACAACAGCAATATCCAATCGGTACTTTCCCAGCAACCGCATTTTCTTGGCTATTCCGTGAATGCCACCTCTAACACTCCTCCTGTTGCTCAGAACTTCCTTCTCGACACCAGTGAACTCCGCATTGACCTCCAAATGAACCTTCCCATGTGGGGAAGCGGATCAGGATTTACCGTTGCGGACACAGCCGATTTCAGTCTTGAAAAGATAGATGAAATCGAAACCGCAGTCTTCCGGCTGAATGCCACCAACGGCTTCCCTGCCAGGGCATTCATACAGGTGTATTTTACAGATTCCAATTATGTTGTTCTCGACTCCATGATATCCCAACCGTCGGATTTTATCATTGAATCGGGAGCCATCACGCCAAACGGTGTGGTCATCCATCCAACCCATAAAATGAAAGATGAGCCTTTCGACCAGAATCGCCTGCAGCATATTTATAATGCAAGCAAACTGATTATCCGTAGTGTCATTGAAACACAGGGTGCACCCGCACAGGAAGTGTTTGTATTTGCCGGGGACCAACTGGACGTTCAGGTTGGAGTGAGGGCCAAACTGAAAATCAAGGTACATTGAAGGTGAACAACATACTTGCCCTGAAAAGGCTGACGCTGGCCCTGCTGATTATGCTGGTTCCGGAAATTTCCCGTGCGCAACGCGACCTGTTGCTGTATAATTTTTCAGGTATTGGTGAGGTAACGAACAATAACCCCTCCTGTTTTCCGGAATTCAGTGTATATGTCGGAATTCCTGCTTTGTCCGGAATACATTTCTCGGGAAGTCACAGCGGCTTTGTATATCATGATTTATACAAACTGAGGCAGGATGATTCGGTATTGATTGACGTGGACAATGCCCTGTCCAAAATGAAATCGAAGAATTACCTGAGTTATTCTGCCGGCATAGACCTTCTGTCATTTGGGTTCCGCGTGAAGAATAATTATTTCCACGCCAACATTACGGAAAAGGCCTGGATAAAATTCACTTACCCGAAGGAACTGATGGATCTTGTCGCCAACGGAAACGGAAACTACACCGGCCAGTTTCTGGACTTCAGCAAAACCGGTTTTGATGCGAGTCATTACAGGGAATATGCCATCGGGTATGCCCGGAAAATTAACGACCGGTGGAATGCAGGGCTCCGGCTGAAGTACCTCTATGGTATGGAGAATGCCTCCACTACTTCCGGTAATCTTGGTTTCGCCACGGCCGCGGACGATTATACCCTTTCCATTCCCACCGATATTGTGATCAATACCTCCACCCTTGCAAATTCAGACGAAGGTTATGATCCGCTCACTGACGGCAACGGCAGTGAAAGTTCACGGGCCATCCGGCATTACCTGACCGGAATGAAGAACCGCGGATTTGCACTGGATCTCGGGGGTACATTTCAGATGGATGAGACATGGAATTTTTCTGCCAGCATCCTGGATATCGGCGCCATTCGATGGAAAGAAAACACCCGGAATTACAAAACCGGAAAAGGCGAATACAGTTTCGGCGGGATAGATCTGGAGGATTTTATTTCGGATGATTCCAACGGCCAAAGTGTCCTTGATTCACTCGGGAACACCTTTACCACCGACGAAACATACAGTCCCTACACCGAAAGACTGCCGGTTCAGGCCTACCTGGGGTCTCATTACAACCTCAACGACAAGAGTTTTATTGCTGCGACCCTGCACGGGGAATTTTTCAAACGGACACTGCAGCCGGCAGCCTCGATTGCCTATCACCGGAAGGTGGGTAACCATTTTGCATTCCAGGTAGCCTGGTCATACATCAATCATGACTTTCTCAATGCAGGCGCAGGATGGTGGGTATATGCCGGCCCGGTTCAGTTTTATATCATGACCGAAAATGCAGCAGGTACACTGGCTCCTCTGGACCACACCCATGCGCAGGTACATTTCGGATTCAACCTGATATGGGGACGACCCAAACACGACCGTGACAAAGACGGAACGCCCGATCGCAAAGACCGGTGTCCGGAAACCCCGGGGCCAGCTTTATTACTAGGCTGCCCTGACAGTGACGGAGATTCTATTCCGGACATAGACGATAAATGCCCCGGCCAGAAAGGTGTTGCAAAGTTTATGGGATGCCCCGACAGGGATCATGATGACGTGGTGGACAGCCTGGATCTGTGTCCTGACGAACCCGGTCTTCCGGAATACAGAGGCTGCCCGGATACCGACGGAGACAGCATACCGGATCTTGCCGACAGTTGCAAAACCGAAAAAGGACTGGCCATCAACAACGGATGTCCGGACACCGACGGGGATGGTGTAATAGATAAAAATGACAGTTGCCTGCTGGTTCCGGGACCTGCGTCCAACCATGGATGTCCCGTAATTGAAAAGGAACCGGAAAAGCCTGCAGGACCGGTACAGGTACAACTGTCACAGGAAGAACAGGAAGTCATCAACAAGGTATTCAGTAACCTGGAATTTGAAACCGGCAAATCCCTTATCAGAAAATCCAGTTATCCGGCCCTGGATCAACTGGCGGACTTGTTACAAAAGAAACCCAAGTACAGCCTGATTGTGGAAGGGCATACCGACAATACAGGAAGTGCGTTGCTGAACCTGAAACTTTCCCAGCAGCGGGCGGATGCAGTGAAGGTCTATCTGCAGCAGAAAGGAATTTCCGGGGATCGCATAACCAGCCGTGGTTTTGGAATGACACGACCGGTAGCTTCCAATTCCACCTCAGAAGGGCGGCAGCGTAACCGGAGGGTGGAATTCACTGTGGTGGAGTGATTTCTATCACTTTGAATGCACTGCGATAACAAAAATTATGTAAGGGTCTGAAGCAGCATTATCTGCATGAATATTTATCCGGATTCTCCCTGACTAATTCAAGACCGGTTAGAATATATTGTTCATGAGAGAGTGTCAGGTACAATCAATTCCTTCATTTTTCAAAATACGGTATATCGTCACGGGAAACCGGTGACTGCTGATTCCAGAAAGCCGGTGTTACGATATGCCCGTCACGGGTCTTCAACTGCCGTCCGTAAATGGCATTGGTGGCATTAAAACGTAAATCTGTAACACCTACGCTGAAGGTTTCAGGTACAGATGCTTCAATCCCCGGTGCGGCTTTGGGAGGCGGAGAGGCCTGAACCACTACGGTATAACCGTTTAATTCCAGCAGGTCTTTTAAAAATTTCACACGTTCCGGACTAACATTCATTTCAACGATGGAACATTTCCTGCCGTCAAGATCGTCAAACAAATGATTTTTGTTAATTGCCATGACTGACTATTTTCCGATACTCATTTGATAAATGTATTCATAAAACCCGGTAGCAAACCCTGTAAGCAGAATCCCGGCAACGCAAATAAACATGGCAATTTTGAAAAACACTCCCGATTTCAGGGACTGCACGGGTGCTTCCTGGTCATCCATAAATACAGAACGGATAACACGGAGGTAATAATAGAGTGAAACTACCAGGTTCAGTGCTGCAAATGTAATGACTACATAATTTCCGCGTGCTGCTCCGGCAGTCAGCAGAAACAGTTTGCCGAAAAATCCTGCCGTAGGCGGAATCCCTCCGAGGGAAAACAACGCCAGCGCCAGAATCCAGCCCAGGCCCGGATTGGTTTTATACAATCCCCTGTATCCGGAAACAGATTCCCTTCCCGTTTTTGATGACACCACCGATATAACTCCAAAAGCTGCAAGATTGCTGAAAAGATATACAGCAATAAAATATACCGAAGACGCGGTGCCCTGTATGGTCCCTCCTGCAATGCCTATTAAAATATAACCAATCTGGGATATGGATGAAAATGCCAGAAACCGCTTCAGATTGTCCTGTCGTAGTGCAAAGAGATTTCCCACGCTGATGGTAAGTATCGAAAGCACAATCAAAACCGGATACCAGATTTCTCCCCGTCCGCTGAATACATAATAGAGCAATGTCGAGAACACAAAGACCATGGCCCCTTTTGAAATTACGGATATAAAGGCTGTTACCGCCACCGGGGAACCCTCATACACATCGGCTGTCCAGAGGTGAAACGGAACCGCAGACAACTTAAAGGCAAAGCCGGCAATGAAAAACAGAAAAGCAAAGACTTCCAGGCTTCCTCCCAGCATCATACTATGCACTCTGTCATAATCCAGGGTTCCGAAGGCGCCATAAATCAGGGATATTCCGAAGAGAAGTATGGCGGAGGCAAATGCCGAGGAGAGAATCATCTTTACAGCCGCTTCTCCGGACTGCCTTTTCTCCAGGTCAAAATTGGAGAGGGCTGCAAGCGGGATGGTGCTGAGTTCCAGTCCCAGATAAAACATGAGAAAATGTCCTGATGAAATCATAAAAAACATCCCAAGAAGGGTACTGAACAACAGAAGGTAAAATTCGGGAACGTGCCTGTGTTTCTTCAGCCAGTCTTCGGAAAAAAGACTGATCAGAAGAATCCCAAGATTCAGAATATTTTTTTCAAGTGTAGCAAGCGGATCATTTACGAACCAGCCTCCAAATAACCGGCCCGTCTCATTGCCAAAAAATCCTGCAACAAAATTTATCAGTAACAGCAGGTTCACCAGCGAAACAAGTCTGTCATTGGCAGTAAACCATCCACCGATCTTACCAAGCAGCAGGAAAACCACCAGTAGGGTCAGTGCCAGTTCATGTTTCATCAACTGCAGGTATTCAATCATCGTCCTATCAGTTTAAGGCGGCTATCCGGTTTAATTGTTCCATGATTCCATTTGTACCGGGATCTGTCAGACTCCTGATCCAGAAAGGCGCAAGACCTATCAGCAGGATTCCGGCTATCAGCACGATGGCGGCAAGTTTTTCATTCCATGATGCATCCTCCAGGGTGGAAAAACTACTCCGTCCGAAAGGCCCCAGCATGGATTGCCCCAGGGCTCTCAGAATATACACGGCAGTTACTACAATAGACATACAGGCCAATACAGTGGCAATCCGGTAATATATACCAGGATGCTCCCAGGATCCCACAAAAACCTGCATCTCAGCCACAAACCCGCTGAGCCCCGGAAGACCCAGGGAACAAAGTCCGGCAATATAAAATGTGGTTACAATAAAGGGCATTACTTTCAACAGTCCCCCCAATCCTGCCACCTGACGTGTATGGGTACGCTGGTACATCATGCCGATAGCAGCAAAGAACAATGCAGTCATCAGCCCGTGTGACACCATTTGAATTACCGCACCGGAAATTCCCGAAGGTGTCAGCATGCCGATACCGAGAAGAACAAAACCACAATGGCTTACGGAAGAATAGGCATTGATGTACTTCAGATCGGTTTGCATCAGTGTGGCAAAGGCGCCATAAATTATTGCGATGGTGGACAACAGCACGATGAGCCAGGAATATTCACGTGCTGCATCGGGCATCAGGTAAACCGCCATTCTCAGACAGCCATATCCTCCGAGTTTCATGCTGATACCGGCCAGGAACATGGAAGCGGCAGTGGGTGCGGAAGAGTGGCCATCAGGCACCCAGGTATGAAATGGAAATATGGCGGTGAATATTCCAAAACCCAGGAACAGGAAGGGGAAAAATACCTTTTGAATGAACACAGGCAGCGGACTTTGGGCGATTCTGAGCATATCAAAGCTGTTTGTACCTCCACCCGAATTGTAATACATACCCAGCAATCCTACCAGTACCAGCGCGGAAGCCGCCATCAGCATCAGGACCAGTTTATTGGCACTGTAAATTTTATTCCCGCTGCCCCAGATTCCGATAAGCAGGTACTTCGGAATCACTGCCAGTTCCAGAAAGAAAAACATCAGGAAGAGATCCAGTGATATAAAAAAGCCGTACGCACTTGCGCTCAACAGAACAAGGAGAATGAAAAATTCCTTCCTCATGGTTTCAATTTTCCAGGAAACCAGTACGGACGAAAAAACCACGGCTGCTGTCAGCAGGATCATCACCAGCGATATTCCGTCAATTCCGGTATAAAACTCAATATTGAAAGCAGGAAACCATGCGATCCTTGACTGAAAGATAAAGGCGGAAGTATCACCAGTATTTCTGGCCTGAATGTACAAGCCCAGGAGTACCATTGACAACAGCACCTGAATACCCGTACCGGCCAATGCTACTCTTCCCGCCTGACGCGTGGGGAACATGAAAATTCCGGCAGCCGTCAGGACAGGAATCAGCAGGAGTAAAAACAGATTCATATAACTGCTATGATATATGTATATAGATAAACATCAGAATCAGCCCGACAAGTCCTGCAAAAAACCAGGACGCATACCCCTGGATTTTCCCTGATTGCATTTCACTTATGGAGAGGGAAAACACCTGCGTAACGGCTCCGATGGTATTTACCAGGCCATTAATTATATCCCTGTCGAACCAGGCTGCAAATGCCCCCACCCCACGGAGAATAATATTCTTTGTAACAAAGAGATACATCTCATCTATGTAAAATTTATTTTTTACCGTGAGGTAGAAACCGCTGAACATGGCGGCTATCTTCCCGGGCCGGTCATTCCGGTTTTTAAACAGCAGGGAGGCAAGCAGGATTCCGGCAATGGCCAACCCTACAGGCAGCAATGAGAAAGTCAGGTGAAATTCTGACTCCAGGGGTTTCCCGTCGGTGCTCACAAACTTTCCAAAGGGAATAAACCCGGAAGCAGCAGAAAGAATTCCGAGCAGCAGGAGCGGAATCAGCATGATAATCTTTCCTTCCCGGTGTCCTGAGTGATGACTGCTTTCACGGTTCCAGAAAATACTATAATATAAGCGGAACATATAAAAGGCGGTTATTCCCGATGTAATAAGGGCGAGAACATAAATTCCTTTACCATATTGATATGAGGCAAGCAGGATCTCTTCCTTGCTGAAGAACCCGCTGAAGGGAGGAATTCCTGCAATGGCAAGGCATGCGATGAGGAAGGTAATATGTGTCACCGGCATTTTCTTTCTCAACCCGCCCATATCCTTTATTTCGTTGCTGTGTACAAAATGAATTATCAGTCCGGATGCCAGAAAGAGCAGGGCTTTAAACATGGCATGATTGAACAGGTGAAACATTGATCCAGTGAATCCCGTTCCGTTCTCGCCTCCGTACCCTGAGACACCCAGAGCAAACATCATAAATCCGATCTGCGACATGGTTGAATAGGCAAGGATCCGTTTGATATCCGTCTGCGTACAGGCAATGACTGCGGCAAGGAAAGCGGATACTGCGCCCGTGCATGTGACAATTTCAGCCGCTCCCGGGCTCACCATATCATATAATGGAAAGAGCCGGGCCACCAGATAAACCCCTGCCACCACCATGGTGGCGGCATGGATCAGGGCAGACACCGGTGTCGGGCCCTCCATGGCATCGGGCAGCCAGATGTGCAACGGAAACATGGCAGATTTTCCCGCTCCTCCTGCAAAGACGAGTGTAAGGCCCCAGGTAACGGCTGAAACACCCATAAAAGAAGCCGTGGATGCATGAACAAAACTGGGTGATGTTGCAGGAATCAGAGAACTTTTGATTCCTGAATAATCCAGTGAACCGGAATAATAAGACAATATCAGGATTCCTATGAGAAATCCCAGATCGGCGAAGCGGGTCACAATGAATGCTTTTTTGGAAGCGGCTACTGCACCTGGCCGCTGATAATGAAATCCGATAAGGAAAAAGGAAGAGATTCCAACCAGTTCCCAGAATACATAGGTCTGGAATAAATTGGAGGACAGTACCAGGCCAAGCATGGAAAAAGTGAACAATGAAAGAAAGGCAAAAAATGACGACACCCTTTCCTCCCCTTTCATATATCCGATACTGTACAGGTGAACCATCAATGATATAAATGTTACCATCACAATCATCATTACGGAAATGGGATCCAGCAGGATTCCCATATTAATGGACAATACACCGCCGAGGTCAAGCCAGTGCATGGACCATGGAATAATTTCCGAATAAGAACCCGAAACCTTTCCTGATACAAAAAAATAATTCCATGCTGTCATCAATGAAAGAAAAAAACTCAGGGCGGTAAACAATGTTCCGGGTATTCCGGAAAGTCCCGGTGGCAGTCTGCGTCCTGCCAAACCGGCAATAATAAAACCGGCAAAGGGTAACAGGGGTATCAGCAATAACAGGCTTACAGGCAGCATATCAGATCCATTCTTTTATTATTCAGGCAACAGACT
>JADZBN010000038.1 GCA_020852075.1 Bacteroidia bacterium | reverse complement strand
GCGAAAACAGATTCGCACGGTACATGGTTTCCATGTCTCCCTCGTAAAATACTGCCCTGACACCCTTGCGTATAGCACGTGCGCCCGCCTGACGGAGTTCCTCTGCCAGCAAATCTTCAAAACCAAAGGAGGTTTTGGCAGTCATGGAAAATATTCCGGAATTTTTTTTCAAGTAGGTGATCTTTTAGATTCCTGTTGCAAATTGAACTCACTTTTAGTACCAGCGTCAGCTTTTACTCAGCCAGCCTTTTTTTCTGAAGAAAAGAATCTGGGCAACAACGATGAGCAACATAAACACCATTACACCAATATAACCATACGGAGAGTACAGTTCAGGCATATTCCAGGGCAGGGATTTCCCCGTTGCAGGGTCATTGCCTGCAAAATTCATCCCATATACACCTACAATAAATGTCAACGGAATAAAAATGGTAGAAATTATCGTCAGCACCTTCATGACCTGATTGAGCCGGTTGCTCACCGATGAATGATATACATCCATCAGGGATGCGGTCACCTCTTTGTAGCTTTCTACCAAATCCATTATTTGAATGCAATGATCGTAAGAATCCCTGTAAAATATTTTTATCTCATCTTTCACCTGCGCAAAGTTGCTTCTGAGAATATCAATGATTTTGTCACGTTCACTCCATATTGACCGGCGCATGACAATAAGGTCACGTTTGATCTGCAACACACGATTCAATGCCTCACGGGTGGGAGCCGCCAGTAATTCCTCCTGCAGGTCATCGAGCTTGTCTCCTGTTTTTTCCAACAATGGATAATAATTATCCAGCGCCGCATCCATCAGTGAATAAACGAGGTAATCTATGCCATGCACACGCATAAAGCCCTTTCCCGTCCGGACACGTACCCGGACCGGGTCCAGAATATCCTCATAATGTTCCTGCAGCGATATCAGAAAGTTGCTTCCCGAAAAAATACTCAACTGGTCATTCTGAAGCATTCCATCCTTGTCTGACAGTACCCTGCTGATAAGAAATAAAGGCCCCTGACTTTCATCGGCTTTGGGACGCTGGTAAACATTCACCACATCTTCCATCTGAAGCCTGTGAATAGAAAAGCTGTCGGATAGCTGTTCCAGGAATTTTTTGTCGCCAAAACCATGAATGTCAAACCAGAACAGCATCCCCGGATATTTTTGAAGTATGTTCAGCATGTCCGCAGTGCTGAATAACTGTTCTTCGCGGCATTCTTTCTCATTATAGATAAAAACATGGATTACGGGCCTGGGAGCGTCTTCAGGTATATTGAGTATACCCGGTGCCGAACCGGGCGGAGCGTGCCGGATTTTTTTTGATTTGTGCTTGTGCGGAATCTTTTTCATAACCTATTCAACTGTGATTGTTCATAATTCCATAATACCACAGAAAGTGCCTGGGTTAAAAATAAACACATTTGATTCGTGGACGACACAGTATTTGAAAAGTTTATCACAACATTCCGTGTATGTGGTAACCGATTGAATACCGCAATCAATCCTACCAAAATATGCAACTGGCAATCATTGACTGGGTGATCATCATCCTGTATTTCCTGCTCTCGCTGGGCATTGGATTGTACTACAAAAACACTGCAGGCAGGAGTATTACTGATTTTTTCCTGGGAGGAAGAACGCTGCCCTGGTGGATTGCGGGAACTTCCATGGTAGCGACGACCTTTGCAGCGGATACCCCGCTTGCAGTGAATGAACTGGTGGGCCAGGGAGGTATTGCCGGAAACTGGTTGTGGTGGAATTTTCTTTTTGGCGGGATGCTGACCACCTTTTTCTTTGCCAGGCTCTGGAGAAGGGCGAATATCCTGACCGAGGTGGAATTCATTGAGTTTCGTTATGGCGGACGGCCTGCGGCATTCCTGCGCGGCTTTAAAGCGGTTTACCTGGGCCTGTTTATGAACGCGATCATTATCGGATGGGTAAATGTGGCTTTAATTGCAATACTAAAGGTTTTTTTCGGTATTAATGAAACAGATGCTTTGCTGTATGTCGCCAGCGCCATGCTTCTCACTTCAGTATATAGTGCGATCAGTGGATTAATGGGAGTCGCCATTACAGATGTGGTGCAGTTCATTATTGCCATGACCGGATGTATTATCCTTGCGGTCATTGTTCTGCATTCTGATAAAATCGGTGGCATTCCGGGCCTGAAAGAAAAACTCCCGTCCTGGTCACTGGAATTTTTCCCGCGAATCGGCCATGGCAGTACAGGGGTTGCACAAACGCTTACCATCAGCCTGGGCACCTTCCTTGCCTATATTTCGGTGCAATGGTGGGCAAGCTGGTATCCGGGTGCTGAGCCCGGCGGCGGAGGATATGTAGCACAGCGGATGATGAGTGCGAAAAATGAAAGGCATTCCATTCTTGCCACCCTGATGTTCCAGGTAGCACATTACTGTCTCCGCCCCTGGCCATGGATTATTGTGGGCCTGTGTTCCATCGTTCTGTACCCGGATTTATCCTATGCCGATAAAAAGCTCGGGTATGTGTATGCTATGCGTGAATTCCTTCCCGCAGGCTTTAAAGGACTCCTGCTGGTGGCATTTTTCGCCGCATACATGAGTACGATCTCCACCCAGCTCAACTGGGGCAGCAGTTACCTGATAAACGATCTATACAAACGGTTCATCAGACCGGAATCCGCATTCAGCAACAGGGAAAAAGCGGAAAAACATTACGTGACAAGCAGCCGTATCTTTACTTTTGTCCTTATGGGGGTATCGCTTTTTGCCACCACCCGCATTTCTTCCATTTCAGGGGTATGGAGTTTTATCATCGAATGTGGTGCAGGCCTTGGACTGGTTCTGATCCTGCGTTGGTATTGGTGGAGAATTAATGCATGGAGTGAAATCAGCGCAACCATTACCCCTTTCATCGGCTACACGGTTTTCAAAATTGTCCTGAATATTCCTTTCCCCGGAAGCTTCTTTCTGACGGTAGGTTTTACGACCGCGGTATGGTTGCTGGTAACCTTTGTCACGCGCCCTGAATCGGCCGAAACCCTTACTGTATTTTATTCCCGGGTCAGGCCCGAAGGAAGCTGGAGACCGGTAAAAAAAATGCTTAACCTCCCTGAACAAAAATCAGGGCTTGGCCCGCTGTTTATCTGCTGGATCTCAGCGGTAACCATGACCTATTCCATCCTGTTTGCATCGGGAAAATATATTTTTATGGAATGGAATGAAGCTATGATGTACTCAGCAGTGGCCGTAATATCAGCAGCAATCCTTAATTATCAGCTTAAAAAAAACAGAATACTGAGCCACTGACAATTGTATCTTTGCATTTTATTTCATGTCAATTGTATCAAAAGTAAAGCCGGCCATACCGGATACCGGTGAAAAAAAGGAATGGTACGAATCCTGGTTCGACTCTCCATATTATCATGCACTGTACCGGCACCGTGATAAAAAAGAAGCCGAAATTTTCCTGGATAATCTGATTTCACATCTCCACCCTGCACCTGGATCCAGAATACTGGATGTTGCCTGCGGTCGTGGCAGGCATTCGTTGTACCTGAACAGTAAAGGGTTTGATGTGACAGGCTTCGATCTAAGTCCTGAAAACATCAAATATGACAAGCAGTTTGAAAATGAAACTCTCACATTTTACCTGCATGATATGAGAGAGCTTTTCAGGACCAACTATTTTGATGTGGTAATCAACCTGTTCAGCAGTTTTGGATATTTTCAAAAATCTCATGACAATATCCGGTGCCTTCATGCCAATTGTATTGCCATGAAGAAAAACGGATTTTTTGTATTGGATTATTTCAATTCCCGGACTGTCAGGGATCAGGCTGACAGCACATCGGAATTGCAGATAGATGCTATCAGGTTTAATATCCTGAAAAGTGTTAAAGAGGACATGGTTGTCAAAACGATCCGGGTGTCAGATCATGGCCAGGAATTTGTCTATGAAGAAAGGGTGCTGCTTCTTGACCTCGACACACTTACTTCATGGCTGGATCTTGCGGGCCTGAAGGTTATTGATGTAATGGGGAATTACAATCTGGATCCGTTTATTCCATCAGAATCCGAAAGGCTCATCATTACTGCCTGCAAAAAATAACATAGGACATACCTATGCCCCTTTTATATTATCTCCTCCTGTTTTTTACCATCGCACTAAGCGGCTCTTCCCTGTTTTTATTTAAATCTATAGGGAAGAAAACCCTGAAGCTGATGTTGTCATTCAGCGGCGCCTATCTGTTTGCACTTACTGTAACCCACCTCATTCCCGAAGTATATTCCGGGGGAGGAGAAAAAGCAGGCATATTTATTCTTGCCGGTTTCTTTATTCAGCTAATTCTTGAAATATTTTCCCAGGGAATTGAACACGGACATATTCACATACACAAACACCAGAACAATGCATTTCCCTATGGTGTCATGGCCGGCCTTTGCCTGCACAGTTACCTGGAAGGGATGCCCCTTTCCCAGGGTTTCCCCGATCCTGCCATTCAAAAATCCCTCCTTGCAGGCATCGTCCTGCATCACATTCCTGTTGCCGTTGCACTGATGAGTATGTTACTGGATTCGGGTATAAAAAAAATATCATCGGTTCTGTTCTTGTTATTATTTGCGCTTATGGCCCCAATGGGTGCCTTTACTGGACAGATTCTTCATGATTCATCGTTAACCGACCTGTCCGGGTTTTTTAATAATGCCATGGCTTTGGTGATAGGCATTTTCCTCCACATTTCCACTACTATCCTTTTCGAATCCAGTGAAGGCCACAAGTTCAATTACCTGAAATTCGGAATTATCCTGATCGGTGCAGGCCTCGCATTTATCCATTGAAATTAAGCCATCTCCTCCAGGACGGATTTGATTTTTTTCATATCGGGGAAATTACCAAGTTCCGGCAACACTTCCGCATAACGGAGAATTCCTCCCCTGTCAATAATAAAAGTTGCACGTCTGGCAACATCTTTATATCCGTTTGAAAAATCATGGTGCACGACATCATAATCCCTGATGGCAACCTTATTAAAATCAGATAATAACGGGAAATTCAAACGATGATCTTCTGCAAATCTTTTCAATGCGTAAAGGGTATCTACAGAAACACCTGCCACAGCAGCATTCAATTTTGAATACGCTGATAAATCATCCTGCACCGTACACATTTCCCGGGTACAGGTTCCTGTCCATGCCATCGGGAAGAAAAATAACACCAGGCTTTTCCCACGGAATGATTCTAGTGATACTTTGTTTTTATGTTGATCAACAAGATGAAAATCGGGCGCTTTTTGACCAGGCAGGAGCATGATATTATATCGTGTATAGGATGGTTTTACAGATGCAGGATTTCAGCATTAACACTCAGGTTCCCCGATAAAAATTCGGTCGTACCGCAAGCCTGTTGCATTGTCACTTAACCGTATACCAGAATCGTTACATTAATTCATGGATTTTGCCTTCGCTTCATTCCAATATACATCCATTTCAGCAAGACTCATTTCGTTGAGCTTTTTGCCTGCCTTCGCAGCTTCTCTTTCCAGATACTGAAATCTGAATAAAAATTTCCTGTTTGTTCTTTCAAGGGCCTCCTCAGGATTGATGTCCAGAAACCGGGCATAATTTATCAACGAAAAAATCAGGTCACCAAATTCATCGGATGTTTTTTCCCTGTTTCCTCCCTCGGCCTCAGATCTGAATTCCTTTAATTCTTCCAAAACCTTATCCCAGACCTGCTCCGGCTTTTCCCAGTCAAAGCCAACACCCCTGGCCTTTTCCTGCATGCGCATGGCTTTAATCATTGACGGCAGTGATTTTGGTACCCCTTCCAGTACGGATTTATTTCCTTCCCTGAGTTTCAATTGCTCCCAATTCCGTTTTACTTCCTCCTCGTCTTTCACTTTCACATCTCCGTATATGTGTGGATGCCGGTGTATCAGTTTTTCACACTGGCTTTGAATCACCTCTGAAATATCAAAAGCTTTTTTCTCTTCAGCAATTTTGGAATAGAAAAGGATGTGAAGTAAAATGTCTCCCAGTTCCTTACGGATATTGTCAAGGTTGTTCTCAAGTATGCTGTCTGCAAGCTCGAATGTTTCTTCAATGGTCAGATGCCGGAGGGTCTCCATGGTTTGTTTTTTATCCCATGGGCATTGTGCCCTTAACTCATCCATAATGGTAGCCAGTCTTTCAAAGGCTTCTGATCGTCTTGTCATCAAATGTAAAGTAGGGTAAAAATGAATACTGGGGTAAAATTAAGAATTGTAACTGAAACAATACGTTTAGCAGGTTTAAGAAACCCGGGACAGCAAAGGATATGATCTGAGAACTCGTGGGTGCTAATTCCTCCGGTGCCATCAAAAAATTCATCCTTATTTTAGTAATCCTGTTGCAGGGAAGCTACCCCGGAATAATTCATAAGGACAGCAACAATCTCAGGCTATTACCTGAAGG
>JADZBN010000037.1 GCA_020852075.1 Bacteroidia bacterium | reverse complement strand
AGCTAATTTTATTTGATAACATTCAACTCCTGCCAGTTCTTTTCATTCAGGTTTTTATCGAGATTGGGATCATAAGTCTGATGCTCTGTGGCGATATAATCCCCGTTTGTATTCATCCAGTAACGATTGTAACCGTATCCGTCATCTAATTTTGTAGTTTGCCCGGTTTCAGGATTCTGGACGGTTTGTCTATTATAGACTGCATCAATGTTTTGTTCCTGTATCCTGTCGCTTGTTTCATTTGAAGATTTCCAGCCGGCCATGATAGCATCATTGATTGCATTGGTTTTGTTGATATGTGTCCTTTGGTTTGCTTCAAAAGCTCTTTGATTCTCAGCCATCCTGTTGTTAAAGGCAGCCCAGTTTTCCCCAATGCGTTCCATTTCTTTTTTATTGTATGCCATGATGGGTTCCAGATTGTATCTTACGTTGGCAAGGGCAAATAAGTATTGTTTCCTGGCCAGTTCAAAAAATCCCGGATCCGACTCCAATAATTCTACATAATAATTCCACATCTCCAGTCCTGAACCTATAGTATGGTTAAGATGAAGAATTAAAAGTGCAGGATTTCCATTCTGATTCCTGAGATCTATCCCGTATGCCCTGACCGTACTTTGTGAAGGGCTTACCTTATATAATTGGTCGGAATACCAGGCATCCATCTTGCCGACGTCCGGAAGATCGTAATGTTTTATTATTTCATATCCATTTTTCTGTGTCCAGGGTAAGACATCCTCCTGGATTAATTGTCCAATCTCCGGCATACTCCGTTGAGGCGTTTGGGAATAAATATATTCCATTCCCGGGTCAAGATTTTTTGTAAAAGACTGAAGGGGAAAAGGTGTTACCTTAATATTGTTGGGGCCCACTGCCAGATATTTGGGATCGTTTATACTCCAATTCTCCGGAAGAGGATAACTTTTTGCAACGACTCCATGTTGGTCTTTGACCTCGTGCATCACAATAGGAGTCCAGAACTTATCTTTCGGGATCTGAACCTCGGATGTCTTTTCTTCTACATTCCCGGATGCTTCTTCCATATTTTCAACTTTCTGATTTGCCGGATCTGAGCCACAACGGATAACAAGAAACCCCAGAAATACTATAAATATATTCGTTCTCATGTAAGTAAAATTTTATGCTAATAAAATTAAGAATTAATGGTTGATTCAATGGCCTGACGCAACATAAAAATAATACGAAGTTGCAAAATGGGAAAATACACAAGGATTTCATTTGAGGAACGTGTCAAAAATGAGGCATACAACCATCCTGATTGGAATTTTGCGGCCATAGCTGACAAACCTGTCAGGAATAAAAGCAAGTTAAGCCGGGGAATCAGTCCTGACCCCGAGAGTACCTTTGTAACCCTTACGTAAAAGGTCACAATGAATATTTTGAGATCATTGAATGAGTGTTTAATAATAAGGAATGAAGCTAAATGATGGCATTGATCAGACCAGGTATAGATACCGGAAAAAATTTACATCCGCCTGATCTGCTGCATATTTCCATACTGTAAATTGGCCCCTTTCTTTCGTATAAAATTCATGTCTTGAAAGGCAGAATGTATTTCAGGAATTCTGGTTGATTACCTGCTCCAGGTAATTTGCCTGAACCACCCCGGACTGCCTCCATTTGATTTCACCGTTGCGGAACAGAATCAGCGTGGGGACTCCCTGGATATTGTAATGCATGGCAGCCTGCGGGTTACGGTCCACATCCACCTTGATGATCTTTGCTTTATCACCCACACGGGCAGCAAGATCCTTAAGGATGGGCGCCATCATTTTACAGGGTCCGCACCATTCCGCCGAAAAATCAACGAGAACCGGAATGTCGGATTTTATGAGCTCTGCAAATTTTGACATGGATATTCCTTTCCGAACTTATTCAGTAGTTACAGCAAATCCCTTTTCCTTCCATCCAAGGATTCCGCCGGTCAGGTTGTTGAGATGATTAAAGCCATGTTCGTGCATGATACCTGAAGCAGCGGCACTCCGCTTCCCGCTGCGGCAATATACATTGTATGTTTGGGAGGTATCCAGTTTGGAGATTTCATTCGTAAACGTGGAAGATTCGTAGTCTATATTAATGGCTCCGGCAATATGCCCTTCGGCAAACTCCTGTGGCGTTCTTACGTCCAGGAGTATATTTCCCTTGTTATCAATCAGTGTGCGGAACTGTTCCGCATCCACATTGTTAAAACCCTGCCTGTTTCCGGTAAGTGTCTGGCACGAACTGCTGAGGACAATAAAGAACATGAAAGCCGGTAGAAGGCTGAAGTGACCGAACGGTAAAACAAATGTTTTCATTTTTTTCAGGTATTTTTTGAGTTGAATTGGTTACGCGGTGGCTGTCACCGGATGTTTTGGATGATTTATCTGCCTGGATAATGTGTATTAACAGGATCCGCTGTTTGTATCACCGGTTTATGTGAGAGGTATCATACAATTTTCCCTTTGTACGCCAGTATGCCGCCCGAAAGGTTTACCAGGTTTTTAAAACCAAGTTTTGACATCATCCTGCATGCAGACGAACTTCTCATTCCTGAGCGGCAATACACATAATAATTTTTGGTTTTATCCATTTTGTTTATCTGCTCTCTGAAAGAATTCCCCATAAAATTAATGTT
>JADZBN010000036.1 GCA_020852075.1 Bacteroidia bacterium | reverse complement strand
ATACAAGAGGGCCGCGTAATTGTCAACAAAAATCAAAAGTTATGAGTCTCCCCCTTAAACCCCCTCACCATAGTAATAACAAACTTATATTTGAAAAAAATCTGTCCAGTTCAACCCTACCACCTCACATCATCTGAAACTTTCTCATTTGATATAAGTCCGAATCCATCCAAAGGTAATTTTAAATTATTCTTACGCGACAAAAATAATTCAGCGTACCTTTTTCAAATTATAGATATGGCAGGGCGCACAATAAAAGAGCAAAATATTATTCCTAATCACGTTAACGAATTAAATATTTCTGTTCAGGGGGCATATATTTTAAAATTATTCTCACCTTCCGGAATTATCATAGACTGCAGAAAATTGATTGTAAATTAATTGTCTATTCCAGCGAATCTGACCCCATTCCGGCATGTTGAGCCACCCTTTTTCTCAAAATTGGATGTCATTGTCTATTCCAGCGAAGCTGACCCCCATTCCGGCATGTTGACCCACCGGCAGGCTGACATTCCGGCATATTGAGCCATTAATTTTATTGGATTTGATGCAAAAAGCCGTCGCTTTGAAGACAAAAACCTTCAAAGCATATGGCTGGAAAAACGATAAGCATGCATCAAATAAGACGTATCATTGAGTTACTTCTCAAGAATCACAGCCTTCGAACCGTTGGCCGGCTGACCGGTATTGCCCGCAATACGATAGCCAGCTATAAGTCTGTTCTGGATGAGAGTAAGATCCCTCTGCAGGAACTGCTGCTCCTGCAGGACGAAGAACTGAACAGGGTACCGTTAACTGAAAGTATAATACTCCCCATTTCATGGCAGGCCGGAAACACGGTACGCTCACTATCAGACCATGAATTCCGTTCCTTGCCTATTATTCTTTTATCAATGTGCCTGATTCCGCTTTTCCGTTTTCATCGCTTATCCGGTACCTGTAATATCCTGATGACAAAGATCCCGCCTGAAGGATGGTTTCCCCCGTAAAGGTACTGCTGTGAACTTCCTTCCCCGTTCCGTCAAAGATTTTCAACAGGTATTTTTTTCCGGTGCCTGCACTGAATCTTACGTCTTTCCGGAACGGATTGGGAAATACAGATACAGGCTCATCCAACCGTGCCTGAAGGCCTGTAAAAACGGTATGATCAAGATTGATATTATCCACATAAAGAACCTGCCCGTAATGTCCGATATTCTCAAAGGAAAATATCACCTCTGAACTGCCTGCAAACTGTGATACATCCACAGAATCCCTCCTCCACTCCGCAGCACCGGGAACAAATGCGCTGGCCGTATAGGAAGGGGCGGTGGCAAGATCCTGTCCGCCTTTATTGTAAATGGTTGTGAACGTGGCACCACAATCCGTAGATACCCGTATATCCAGGGTATCACTGTATGGTCCCCCGTACAGGGAATATGCAATGTCAAAACGGAGAAATGAGGAATTCACAGCTGAAAAATCGTATTTGGCAGTCCAGACCGCATCATGTGCCCCCTGTGCATCGTAACCGAAATTGTTATACGTCATGCAATGACTGCTCTGGCTAAACGCCCCTGTTGTATCTGCAATACTCCAGTTGGAATTTCCCGTACCACTCCCCTTGAGTTTCCACAAGGGATCAAAGGCCCCCGATTCAAAATCTTCCGCAAGTACGGTTCCTCCCGGAGTTGCGTGAATAAATGCCGCCTTCGTGATGGTATCTGATTGGCCGTTTTCTGAAACGATAAGTGTTACATCAAAAGTACCTGCTGCCTGATAGGCCACCGAAGGAAACATATCATTGGAAACCTGTGGACTTCCTCCGGAAAAAATCCAGTGATAGGTTGCAGTGGCTCCTGCCACACTGTGAGGAACAAAATGAATGCTGTCCCCCTGACAAAAAAATGCATCATAAGCAGCCGAAAAATCAGCCACAAGTCCTGAAGGTTCATACAACGCCGTTTCCCAAATTCCCAGATCCCACGTGGCAAGCCGGATTTTACCATCCCTGTAAAAAGGTACGATTCTCAACGGATAAGAAATGACAGGAAGATCTGTACCGGTAATGTCCCAGTCCGGCATGGTACGGTTCCGGTAAAACACCGGTCCGTGATAGGTGGCAAGATATACGCCTCCGTCCGTACCAAACTGATGACACATGGCATCAATATCAAACCCGTCAAGAGTGGCTGTCGTTATATTATTCCATGAATTGCCTCCATCCGTACTGTGATAAATTTTATTACCATTGCTTCCGTTGGGATAACTTATCCAGAGTTCATCCGGATTGTTTCCGCTGAGCGTAAAATTCAATTCCCGTTTAAGTTGTGGCAGTGTCACTGTACTCCAGGTCAGCCCGCGATCGGTGGTCTTCCACAATACACTGGAATTCCCCGCCAATTGCCGGGCATACATCAGGTCGGTATTTGCCCGGCTCTGTTCCATCCAGAAAATTTTATCGCCTGCAACGGTTCCGAATGTAAACAGGTTGAGAAAGGTGCTGCCTCCGTTGGTACTGACCATAATCCGGTTGTCTTTACCCAGGTATGCCACATTCCAGTAATCCCAGTCAAACAGAATCCGTGAACTGGAATTATCAACATAACTTTCATTGGGGCCTGTATTCATTGAAAAGGTACCGGCGATTCCATGAAGGGTATCCGGCAGAATCACTCCGCCGATATCGCTGAAATAAACCTTTCGTTCATCACTGTAATTCACATATCCTGTCGGAGCTTCCCCGCCGCCCAGTTGTTCATATTCACCGGAAGGATAGCCGTCCCTCCGTCCGGTATTGCCATTGTGGTAGCGCCCACCCACCATAATATCATCATTCCAGCCCTGGTCAAAACCCCAGAATGCAGCTCCGTAGATTCCCGTAGTTCTGGATTCATGCGTCTGGAAAAAATCTGTGGAATAATTTATACCGCCGTCACTGCTGATCCATACTTCCTCCGTTGTGGGAGAGGTCTTATATACTTTAAACTCCTGGTTATCGGGGTGAATCAGAGGTACACTTCCTATGTATCCTCCTACCGGCTGGAAAGTAACAGCACCATCATCACTCCTCCACATACTCATGCCGCCTATCAGTATCCGGTCAGGATCCAGTTGGGAGGCAATCAGGGTAGTGTTATAATAAATCTGGTTATAGGTATCTGTTCCTCCGCTGAAGGTCATCATGTTCGGATGAGAAGATGCATTATAGGGCATTCCGATCAGTCCGTGAGGCAAACTCCAGGTTTCTCCACCGTCGTCACTGCGGTACACACCGATCTGTCCGTTGAGTTGCAACTGTGCTGTACTCTGGCTTTCTCCCGGCAACAGGACATATATCCTGGAAGTATCCGCGACGGTAACAGCAATCCTGCCACCAAAGGATTGAATCATGCCCGAATCTGCCTGGGGAACCGTAAACCATCCTGCTGATTTCAGGGAGAAGGTGTTTCCGGCATCCATGGATTTCTGAAACTCCGCAACTTTTGTCTGCGAATTGTACCGCAATGCATATACTATAGCCGTGTCTAGCGGATTAAGCGTGACAGACATACATTCCCCTCCAAAAACACCCAACCAGTTTTCACCTCCGTCCACTGATTTGTACAGTGAATCATTGGCGCCCGCAAAAACCACCCATGGATCAGCGGGATTGTAAGAAAACTGCCAGACCGGAACATTCCTGGCCCGGAAGGCAGGTGAACCGACCTGGTGCCAGGTAAGACCGCCGTTCTGAGTACGGTAATTTCTGCCATCAGCGCTGACCAGCACATCATTTTCATCCAACGGATTCACCGCAAGAGCACTCACACTCACCATATCCTCCCCTCCTGAAATATATTGCCAGTGAAATGCCTGATCCATGGTTTTGTAAACACCTCCGTTTTCACCGCCCGAATACAACACGGCGGGATTTGACAGGCTCCTGTCTATACAATACATATTGGCATGCCAGGAAATTTGTGATACCGGATCCCCGGAATTATGCCGGACACGGTAATTGACCTCCGGACCTGTATAGGACCAGGAAGACGCAGAGGGATGGTGAGAATCTCCCTTTACCCGCGCATTCCTCTGTGCCTCCGCCCTGAAATCCTGGTTGCCGGGGAAATGAATACTTCCATCCTCCCCGACGAATGGCTGCACATATCTTCTCCAGTTATTGTAATACGCCGTATAAGGCGTCTGCTCCGCCGGATGGTGGTGATAATATTCCTGATACGCACGTTCGACATCAAATACATTAGGATTGGGGCTATACATCATCCGTGCCCATGACGGCAGGGCCGGATCGGAAAGGTCCAGGGGTTTAAAAGCAAATTGAGCCTGTACGCACACAGCCGGCAGTAGAAGGATCCAGAGGATGGGGATTTTTTTCATGACAGGGTTTTTACCGTCCTAAAGATAAGGGATTAATGGATGATGTTCCGGCTTATAAACATTCGTTGAATAACCTCGTCATGGTCTCTGCTCCCCTACCTGAGTCCAATAAAATCTTTAAAAATCCACCCCGTTACAGTTACTTTTTTCCCTGTGGGGCAATAAATCCATATCTGTCACTTTTCTCTTTGATCCCTTTTTTACCGGCCTCTACGCAGAGAGGCCGGTTTTTAATTCAGCAAGTTGCATACATGTTCCGTTGCAGTATTACGAATGGTTTTGAATTCCCAAATCATTGCAACTCTTCATTCAGGGTTAAATCCGGGTACAGATACTCGGGATTTTCAGGGCTGAGGTTTTTACCCCGTATTCCTACGATGTGGAAAACGGATT
>JADZBN010000035.1 GCA_020852075.1 Bacteroidia bacterium | reverse complement strand
TATGAATGCCTTTGTACTTGAAACCAGGCTCAATCAGAAAGAAAAAGCGAAAGAATTGTATAAATCCTTTTTTGAAAAATACCCTGACCACCGGCTTGCTCCGGCAGCGCATGCCTCCTACGAACAACTTAACTCGGGCATGACAGATGAAGAACTGGTAAAAATGTTTGAAGAAAAACAGGACAGCATTGCTGCATCAGCAGGGAAAAAGGTCAATTGAAAAGTTCTTTCAGTTTTTGTTCGAGCTCTTCCAGTGTAATATTCACATGTATCTGTCCGTCCTGGGCAAATGAAATTTCACCGGATTCTTCCGAAACCACAATAGAGATGGCATCGCTTTGTTCGGTGATTCCCACAGCAGCCCTGTGTCGCATGCCAAGTGGCGCCGGCAGGTCCACATTTTCTGTAACCGGGAGGACACAGCGTGCGGCTTTTATCTTATTGTTGACAATAATTACAGCACCATCATGAAGGGGATTGTTCTTGAAAAAGATACTCTCGATAAGTCTTTGTGACAGGTCTGCATCCATGATTTCTCCTGTATTGGAATAATACTTCAGTTCTGAGGATCTTGCGAGTACCAATATCGCACCTGTACGGTCTTTCGCCATTTGCCTGCAGGCTTTTACCAGGGCTCCTATATCCAATGGAAGTGGTTTATCGATTTGCCAGTTCCAGGGGAGTATCTGTCTGGTAAAAGGATTTTTTGCAAGTATATTGCTCGTACCCAGTACCAGCAGAAACCTTCTCACTTCCTGCTGGAACACAATGATCAGTGCAATAAACCCCAGGCTGATAAACTGACCAAGGATGGTACCAAGGAGTTCCATATTCAGGACCTTTACACAAATCCAGTACAGTGCGTAAACAGTCAGCAATCCGATAAAAATATTTATGGCAACACCTCCTCTGAGCAGATTGTATAATTTGTACAGGAGGAACGTGACAATACCAATATCAATGATATCAATAAGCCGGACTGTAAGAAAACCGATGTGAAACAGATCCATTTTTCTATCGGGACGAATTTCAGGAAAAAACCGGAATTCTCCGAAGTATTATTCCGGATATTTATGCACTCATATATATTGTATGCAGTCGTACGGCTTCAACTGCTGCTCTTACGTCGTGAACCCTCAGAATTGAAGCTCCATTCTGCAAGGCAAGGGTGTTCAGAACAGTGGTTCCGTTAAGAGAATCCGAAGAGCTGTTGCCGAGTACTGCATGGATCATGGATTTTCTTGATACGCCGGCCATAACAGGATAACCTGTCATCCTGAACAAATGGAGATTTTTCAATAATGTAAAATTATGTTGTGTGTTTTTGCCAAATCCGAATCCCGGATCAAGAATAATGTCGTTGTGACCTGAATCGTTCAGCCTTTGGATGATCCGCGTGAAGTATTCGAGGATTTCAATCACTACATCAGAATAGTGCGGATTGATTTGCATTGTGGCAGGGGTTCCCTGCATGTGCATAACAATAAAAGGAACATTCAGAGTTGCTACTGTGGCGTACATCTCCGGATCCAGCAATCCTCCTGAAACATCATTTACCAAAGAACAGCCCTGCTCCACAGCGAATCGGGCTACTGAAGAGTGAAAGGTGTCTATGGAAAAAATGACTTCAGGAAAATTTGATCGGAGTACCGGGAGGATTTCACGAATTCTGCTGAGTTCTGTTTCCGGATCAAGAAAAGGTGCTCCCGGCCTGGTGGATTGAGAACCAATGTCAATGACAGATGCGCCATCCGCAATCATCTGAGCCGCTCTCGTAACGGACGTATTCAAACCCGAAACACGGCTTTCCCTGTAAAATGAGTCCGGGGTAAAATTAAGGATACCCATGACTTTTGCTGTTGATAAATCCAACAGTGTCCCGCGGCAGTTTACGGTTTTCTTCACGTTAAAGTGTGTATCTTCGTCTGCGGTTAATTTCATTGAAAATATAAAAATTTCCCTGTTTTTTGTCCGTTCAGGGTACAACTTCGCTATCTCAGACATGCTCATGGTTTCGAACACGTCCTTACAGTATGGCAATGTATTGGCTCATTGCAAAGATATCTTTCTTAAGAAAATGAAAGACTATGGTACTGCCTGGAGAATACTTCGTGTCAGTTCCATTACAGATCAGATTTTTATTAAGGCTCAGAGAATCCGAAGTATTGAAGAGAAGGGTATGCAAAAGGTACCAGAAGGAATTGATGCTGAATTTACCGGAATAATCAATTATTGTATTATTGCCCTCATTCAACTTGAGATGGGGAATGAATCCGGCATCGAGATGACCGAACCGGAAGTATTGGAGCATTTCCAAAAACATGCAGATACCGCTAAAAAGCTGATGGAGGATAAAAACCATGATTATGGGGAAGCCTGGCGGGATATGCGTATCAGTTCCATGACCGATCTGATTCTGATGAAAATACTCCGGATTAAACAGATTGAAGACAATGAGGGGAACACGCTTGTCAGTGAGGGAATTGCTGCAAATTATTATGACATGATGAATTATGCAGTATTTGCCCTGATCAAGATGGAAAATGACTGAGAAATTATTCAATTAACCTATTGTTAACCTATGAAAATAATTGCCCAGATATCCAGGTTTCTTACCGGAATTCTCTTTATCATTTCAGGTTTTATTAAGGCCAATGATCCACTTGGATTTTCCTATAAACTGGATGAATACTTTGAAGTATTTCACCTTTCATGGTTGAGTCATGTATCCCTGATTCTGGCCATCGTAATCTGTGCTTTTGAAATTGGGCTGGGTGTCGCCCTTTTGCTGGGGGCCAAAATGAAATTCACCGCATGGTCATTGTTATTGATGATCATTTTCTTCCTGTTTCTAACATTCTATTCCTGGTGGTTTGATGTGGTAAAAGATTGCGGATGTTTTGGCGATGCCCTGCACCTGAAGCCCTTTGAATAGTTTATGAAGGACGTGGTTCTTCTCATCCTTATTTCATTTATTTTCATAAAGCGAAACGAAATCAAACCCCTGTTGGGTGACAAACTGTCCACCTTCCTTGCTTATCTGGGTTTTGCAGCTTCCTTTCTGTTTTCATTGTACTGCTACCGTCACCTGCCCGTGATTGATTTTCGTCCCTATGCCATTGGAAAAAACATACCGGAAGGAATGCAACTTCCGCCCGATGCAGTGAAGGACAGTGTGGCGATGGTTTTTATTTATCGAAAAGATGGAAAAGAACATGAACTTAGTATGGAAGATATTAAGACAGTTGATTCAACCTACACATTCGTGGACAGAAAAGATAAGGTGATTCGTGAAGGTGACAAACCCGCAATACATGATTTTTCCATCAGAGCCGAAGATGGTACAGATATTACCGAAGATATTCTTACAATGGATTATGCATTCCTTCTTATTGCCTATGATATTTCGAACAGTAACAGGGGTGTTCAGCCTGACGTGAATGATTTTGCCCTGCGTTCCCAAAAAGCCGGAGTGGAGTTTATCGGACTTACCTCTTCATCACCGAAAGAAGTGGATGCTTTCAGGCATGAAAATAATTCGGCATTTGATTATTATTATTGTGATGCAACTACCCTGAAAACCATTGTACGGTCAAATCCGGGATTAGTACTGCTTCATAAGGGAACCGTAATAGCCAAATGGCCTTACCGTAATTTTCCGGCATACGGAGACGTCAGCAAAGAATACCTCGGTAAATAATTTACACATGGTGTTCTTTGAAATAATTCCATAACGTTTCATCCGGAGGTTCAGCCTGAATTTCAATATTTTCCTTTTTTACGGGATGTAAAAACCGTATGGTCCTGGCGTGAAGGTGTATCAATCCGCCTTCATTGGTTCTCTCCGCTCCGTATTTAACATCTCCTTTTATAGGACATCCCATGGCGGCCAGTTGTGCCCTGATCTGATGATGCCTGCCGGTATGTGGATGTACATCCAGCAGGTAATAATTATCGGACTGGCCAATTACCTCATAATCCAGCCAGGAACGCTGTGAACCGGGTTCTTCCGAAGGAAAGGCCTTAACTTTATTTTTTTCCGGATCCCTTTTCAGGTAATGGATCAGGGTTCCTTTTGCTTCGGATGGCCGGTTCCTGACGATTGCCCAATATCCTTTGTTCACTTTCTTTTCCCTGAAAATTTCATTCATCCGGGAAAGCGATTTACTGGTTCTGGAAAAGATGACGATTCCACTCACAGGCCTGTCAATCCTGTGAACAACTCCCATGAAGACATTTCCCGGTTTATTGTATTTTTTCCCGATATATTCTTTTACAATTTCGACCAGCGGCTTGTCGCCTGTTTTGTCACTCTGTACGATTTCACCCGGCCTTTTATTGACGACAATAATATGGTTGTCCTCGTATAGTACCTGAAGATCATTCATTTTTGCGATGAATTTCCTGTTGAATACACATCAGTATTGCTCTTTTTCGTTTGGGAAATCCCTGCTCTTTACATCGCTGATATAATGTTCGGCTGCCTTTTTGATGTCATCGTACAGATTCAGGTATCTTCTGAGGAACCGGGGATGAAACTCATGGGTAATTCCAAGCATATCATGCAATACCAGTACCTGTCCGTCAACTCCGCCGCCTGCACCGATGCCGATAATAGGAATTGTGACACTGCCGGAAACGGCGCGTGCAAGTTGTGCGGGGATTTTCTCCAGCACAATGGCAAAACATCCCGAATCCGATAATAGTTTTGCATCAGACATAAGCCTCTCCGCTTCGGCTTCATCCTGTGCCCTCACAACGTATGTTCCGAATTTGTAAATAGACTGCGGGGTAAGCCCCAGGTGCCCCATGACAGGTACCCCGGCTGAAAGAATCCGCTCTATGGACTCCTTTACTTCCCGGCCTCCTTCCAGTTTTACGCCATGAGCACCGGATTCTTTCATGATCCGGATTGCGGAATTCAGTGCTTCCTTGGAGTTACCCTGATAGCTTCCAAAGGGGAGATCCACCACAACCAGAGCCCGTTCAACAGCTCTTACAACGGAGGAAGCATGGTATATCATCTGATCCAGTGTAATGGGAAGAGTTGTTTCATGTCCTGCCATAACATTGGATGCCGAGTCGCCAACCAGGATTACATCAATTCCGGCATCATCCAGAATACGGGCCAGCGAAAAATCATACGCAGTTAGCATACTGATTTTTTCCCCGCTTTTCTTCATTTCGAGTAAACGGTGCGTGGTTACCTTCTTGTCACTGCTTTTTGCTGTTGACATAGTGGATTGTTTTACAATAATCGGTTTATGAGTTGATCATTCATTCACCGTGTTTTTCTTTTTCCGGTCTGCTGTTCCTTTTTTCCTGAAGGCATTGTTCTAGCTGCTTCCTCAGGCCGGCAAGGGAATCCCTGAGCATAACATTTTCTGCCTCAAAGGTACTAACCTTAGAAGTACCGGCTGGTTCAGATATCCCTGACTCAGGAAGGGTACCGGCATCATTGGTTTTAATGATAAAACTTTTTATCCGTGCCAGGGTAGAGGGGCCCACGATGATTCCGGTCTGTCCCGATTTATAGGCCAGTTCGGAAAATGTCAGCAGAAAATTATTGTTAATGTATAAATCGTAATTCCGGTTTGAAAACCTGACAGCAAGTATGTTTTCCTGATCTCCGGGCCTCAGAAACGGACTGACAGCCCATCCTCCCGAACGGTTGTCCCCGCTGAGGAGTCTATAATTGGTTCCTGTCAGTTGACGAAGTCTGTATTGACCTTGTTGATTGCATTCAAAAACAATTGCGCCGCTGCCATCATCCTGGGCCATGAAAATGATTCCTGCAGATCCAACCGGACTACTGGTTTTATCAATGATAATACCTGCACTGAGTTCAAATTCCGGCAGATTGTTTTTCCATTTACAGAAAACCGAATAGGCCGTAGAAGCATTCTTCCTGTGAAGGATGTATTCACCATCCTGAATCAGGAACAGGTTTTCAGCATTAGAGAGGATTTTCCAATTACCCCGTACGGTATCAAAGCGGTCGTCAAATACAATTCTGTTAAATGAACCCTCAACTGCCTGTCCGGCAGTGATTGCGGGGTAAACAGCAGAAAGCAACAATAGCAGGGTAAGGATTTTGATTTTATCCAGCATATTCCGTAAAAATTCCATGAATCAATTTGATCAAAGCTACAAATTCCCTCAAAATTCAGGGGAAAAATATAGATTTGTCGCGATGAAGAAATCACTCCTCCTCTTTTTGGCAGCCGCGGGATTACTCAGCTCCTGTTCAACGGATTTTAATGTCAATGCACCTTACCGGGAAACCATGGTCATTTATGGCTTGTTGAATGTAAAGGATACTGCCCAGTACATCCGCATCAGTAAGGCATATCTGGGAGAAGGGAATGCATTGGTAATGGCACAACAGCCTGATTCCATTAATTACGCGGATATTCTGGATGTTTCTCTCGTGCGGATCATTAACAATACGGTGGTTGACAGCTTTAATTTATCACGGATTGACACAATCCCCAAGGACAGCGGCATATTTGCCTTTCCGTATCAGGTATTTTATTATACCAACCACCCTCTGATTGATGATACCGCCAGATACAGGCTCACTGTGAGAAACCGTCAGACGGGCGTAACGGCAACCTCGGTTACCCGTCTGGCAGGAGATGTAAATATACAGCACCCTACTTCCCAGGATGTGGATTTTTCCCTTCCCTTCCCGTATACCGCAGATTTGTATCCGGGGACTAATTCGAAAGTATTTGATCTGATTATCCGGTTTCATTATACGGAAACAGACAGTTCTACCGGCATCAAAACCATTCATTATGTGGATTGGGATCAACCGGATCAGCTTGCAGGACAGAATCAGAATTCACTTATCGCTTTCCATTATAACCGGTCTGATTTCTGGTCCTTTCTGGGAAGTGCCATTCCGGTAAAAAGTGGTGTGGAGCGAAGGGTAGATGACCTTCCATCAGGCATTCTTCCCTTTGAATTCCGTTTTATGGCCGGAACCGAGGACCTCTATACCTATCAGCAGTTAAGCTTACCCAGTACATCCATTGTCCAGGATCGTCCCTTATTTACGACCGTGGTAAACGGAATCGGGTTGTTTACAAGCCGCCTCATCCATAGTGAATTCCGGAATATGAATGCGAATACCAGGGCAGCCTTTGATACCAGTGCTTATACACAAAACCTCAATTTTCGATTTTAACATTATATGCCGCTTTGGCATTGATTTTTAACAAGAAAACAACATTTTTAGCTTTACTGTCATTTTTTCCATTTTTTGGAATATGGCATAATGATTGACATTTGGGGCTAAAAATTGATAATTTACCTAAAAAATATTGAAAATGAGAAAAGTAATAGGTATTGACCTCGGTACTACCAACTCCTGTGTGTCTGTAATGGAAGGAAATGAGCCTGTGGTTATTCCGAACAGTGAAGGCCGCAGAACGACTCCTTCGATCGTGGCATTTCTCGAAAACGGGGAGCGTAAAGTGGGCGATCCTGCCAAACGACAGGCAATTACCAACCCGAAGAATACCGTGTATTCCATTAAGCGGTTTATGGGAGAAACCTTTGACCAGGTTCAGAAAGAAAAAGACCGTGTTCCCTACCAGGTGGTGAAGGGAGATAATAATACTCCCCGGGTCCGGATAGGTGAGAGGATGTATTCACCACAGGAAATTTCTGCTATGGTACTTCAGAAAATGAAGAAGACGGCAGAAGATTATCTGGGTTATGAAGTCAGCGAGGCAGTGATTACCGTACCCGCTTATTTCAATGACAGCCAGCGTCAGGCCACCAAAGAAGCAGGTGAAATTGCCGGTCTGAAGGTACTCCGGATCATCAATGAACCTACAGCCGCCTCATTGGCTTATGGCCTGGATAAAGATGCCAAAGATGAAAAGATTGCAGTCTTCGATCTGGGTGGCGGAACTTTTGATATCTCAATACTCGAACTCGGTGACGGCGTATTTGAGGTAAAGTCCACCAACGGAGACACTCACCTTGGAGGTGACGATTTTGATCAGAAAATCATTGACTGGCTTGCAGATGAATTTAAGAAAGATGAAGGCCTGGATTTGCGAAAAGACCCTATGGCATTGCAACGGCTTAAAGAAGCTGCCGAAAAAGCCAAGATAGAATTATCCAGTTCCACACAGGCAGAAATCAATCTGCCGTTCATTATGCCGGTGGATGGTATTCCCAAGCACCTTGTTAAAACCCTTTCCAGGTCAAAATTTGAACAACTTTGCGATGACCTGATTCAGCGTACAGTTGGTCCTTGCAGGAAGGCACTGGAGGATGCGGGTTTGAAGAATACCGATATAGATGAGGTAATTCTGGTGGGTGGTTCCACCCGGATTCCGGCCATTCAACAGGTAGTGGAAAAATTCTTTGGGAAAGCCCCGCATAAAGGAGTAAATCCCGATGAGGTGGTTGCCGTCGGAGCTGCCATTCAGGGAGCTGTTCTTACAGGTGAAGTCAAGGATGTGCTCCTGCTTGATGTCACACCGCTTTCACTCGGCATTGAAACCATGGGCAGCGTTATGACCAAATTGATTGAGTCCAATACTACCATTCCTACAAAGAAAAGTGAAGTCTTTTCTACAGCCAGCGACAACCAGCCTTCTGTAGAAATTCACGTTCTTCAGGGCGAAAGGCCTATGGCCAAAGATAACCGTACTATCGGAAGATTTCACCTTGACGGCATCCCTCCGGCACCAAGAGGCATTCCCCAGATCGAGGTGACCTTCGATATAGATGCGAATGGAATCCTTCATGTTACTGCGAAGGACAAGGCAACCGGCAAATCGCAGAATATCCGGATTGAAGCTTCCTCCGGTCTTTCGGATGCTGAAATCAAACGAATGAAAACCGAAGCAGAGGCCCATGCCGATGAAGACCGGAAGATGAAAGAAGAAACGGATAAGGTCAACCAGGCTGACAGTATGATCTTCCAGACTGAAAAGCAATTGAAGGATTATGGTGACAAACTTTCCTCAGCAAATAAAGAAAGCATTCAGCATGCCCTGAGCGAGTTAAAAGATGCCCATAAGTCGAAGGACCTTGCGGCAATTGATGCTGCCCTGACAAAACTGAATACTGCCTGGCAAAATGCCTCTGAAGAAATGTATAAGGCAACCCAGGGATCAGGCGGTGCACCATCGGATGGCGGTGCAACCGGAAATGCCGAACCAAATAAAGGTGATTCGGAAGTTACCGACGTTGACTTTGAAGAGGTAAAGGATGATAAGAAATAAACTAATTGTTTGATGAGATAAAAAAAGGAACCCATTCGGGTTCCTTTTTTTGTTTCCAGGGATATCTTTTCAGTCCAACGACTGTAAAAAAACTTTATCATCAACTGCAGAGGTGTCACCAAGATATACCCAATGAATGGCACGGGTGTACTTCCCGAAAACATTATTCAGTTCCTGGAGTGTCAGATTGTTCACCTGTTCCAGAACATTCAGGGCTTCTTTCCAGGAGCCAAGATTCTCATTTTTCCCAAGGGTGCCGTTAAGTGCGCTGTTCGTTTCAAGGTTCATGTAGTAGCCGGTCAGGTATTTTTCCTTTTTATCCTGAAGTTCTTTTTCACTAAAACCATCCTTTCGGATTTTTTTAATTTCATCTGTTATTACCTGAACTGCCTGGTCCGGATCCGTTGTGGTTACATAAACTGCGCAGTAAGGAATTTTCAGGGATGCAAGGAATGCAGAAGGGGCATAGGATAAATTCCGTTTGGTGCGGATCTCCACAAAAAGTCTGTCACGAAGGATGTTCATTGCAATTTTCATTGCTGTGTGTTCGGTGGTTCCGGGAGCAGGTGCATCCATTATACCTTCAATATAATTGGTGGCAAGTTTCCTGTCTTCTTTGTAGATGGTGGAGGAATCATACGATGGTTTTTCATCAGCCTGGTGTAAAGGTGTCCCTCCATTATGGATTCCTTTCAGCATGGCAATCCTGGCCTTTACCTCTTCTTCGCTCAGGTTTCCGATAATTACCACAAACAATTTTCCCTTCTCAATCAGGGAGTTGTAATATTTTGTTATGTCATGAAATGTAAGCCCATTAAGTGTTGCTTCTGTGCCCTGGACGATTTTTGCATAACGGGTGTTTTTAAATACCTGTGACATTACCATTTCATTCAGGTGTCCGTCTGGATCACTTTCCGTCTGATGGATAGCCGCAATAGCTTCATCCCTTTTATTTCTGAAGGTTGTCTCGTCGAATGATGGATGCAGGATAAGATCGGCAAAAATATTCCAGGAAGCATCCCAATGACTTTTTATACAGTTCATGTCCACACTGCTCATGTCCAGTCCACTGTTTACGGTTATGGTGGTGCCATAGGAGTCTATCAGTGAATTGAAGGTGTCTTTTGGATACTTTTCTGAACCGCATTCCGCCAGCCTGTTCATGGTGAGGTTCTCGATTCCCTCCTGTTCTTTTGAATAATTTTCAGTCCCGCCTTTAATATATAGTGAGGCACTGATGATTTCCTTATCAGAAGGTTTGAATAATACCCTGATGCCATCAACGGTAAATTCCTTTACGTTAAAATCCTGTTTTTTAATTGCTCTTTTCATAATTTCATGCTGCTG
>JADZBN010000034.1 GCA_020852075.1 Bacteroidia bacterium | reverse complement strand
CAGGTCCGCAGATGAAAAATATTCGTCCTGTAATACATCCATAAAATTTATGGACGGCAAATTATAGGTGATGTTTGTCCAGGTGGCACCGTTATTCACGGATTTATAAGCCTTATTGTTACAAACCGCATACAATATGTCAGGATTGTATTTCATGGAAATGATACCTGCGGTGGATGAGGTGGCGGAAGGAAGTGTATAATTGGTAAAGACAGGGGTTCCTGACCAGGCATTGGTACTTACATACAGATTTTGGTCATTGGTAATAATATATACCCGGTTGGAATCGGCAGGCGAAATATGTACAGCCTTAATCGTTTTCGCGATGGATGTAATCTGTGTCCATACGGGAGTCCCCGATCCAAGATTGGAAGTACGGTATGCCTCCATGTCTCCGACCACAGCCAGGCCTGGATTGGAGGGATAAAAGGCAATATCCTTAAAACCTGATACCGGTAGGCCATAGGTGCTCTCTCCTCCCGTTACATACCTCCTCCTGGCATTGTCGTAATAATACGCCCTTGAACTGGACGGAAAATAATCGAAGGCAACCTTTGATGACCAGTCTCCTCCCCTGTTGCAGTACCAGGTGTTGCCGGAATAGTATAATTCCCCATTATCCTGGGTTCCAATGCTCACCATATCTTTTCGCGTCGGGCTTGTATAACCATGGTATATTTCATATCCGTAAATACCATCGCTTTTGGGCGTCCAGTTGGAGCCGCCGTTAGTGCTCAACCATACGCCACCGTCGTTCATATTCCATAATTGCGAGAGATTGTAAGGATTGACGAACATCTGGTGCATATCCGTATGAAGTACCGCCCACCAGTTTGTAAGCTGCGACCAGGTCTGGCCTCCATTCGTGGATTTCCACACCACATGGCCGACATAATACACCGTATTGGAATCTGTTCTGTCCACACAAAAGCCCGTATTGTAATTTCCCTGTCCGGGATCGGAAGGATCGTTTGTATAACCGGTAAGGTAGGGTGAAATGCTGTCTTTAATATTCACAAAGTTTAATCCACTATCTGACGATTTAAACAAGGTGCCGCCTTTGGAGTTCATGTAGAAATATACTTTGGCCGGATTGGCAGGGCTGACTCCGATCCGGCAACCGCCACCATCAGAATATCCCGCCGGAACGTATAGTCCGGAGGTAATCTGTGTCCAGGTATCTCCAAAGTCTGTTGACCTGTAAAAATCCGAATAGGTTGCGGCATACATTACCCTGCTCCCCGGTCCCTGGTTCTGTACCAGGTCGTAAAATGAAATGGCTGTAGATGTTTTTGCAGTCCAGGTAACGCCTCCATTGGAGGTCTTATAAATTCCTGCGTTGGTTGCGGCTACAATGGTGTTATGGTCCAGCGGGTCCATGATCATTTCCAGTACGAGCAGGTTTCCCATGGGGGTTTGGGTAAATGTATTACCGCCATTCACTGATTTCCAGACACCCGTACCGCTGTAATAATAATTATCATCTCCGGTTCCAAGGTAAATTATCTGATCATCTGTAAAATCCACGCAAACCGATGCCAGCCTGTTACTGGGCATTTTATCGGTTCCCGGAGCAATGGTCCAGGAGGCTCCTGCATTGGTACTGATGAACAACCCGCCACGGGCACTGATTGCGTACATTTTATTCGGATCAGAAGGATGAAATTTCATCTCGCTGATCCGGCTGATGCCATGAATCTGTCCGCTGACATTGGTAGGAAAGTAATCGGGTGACAACGCCGTCCAGTTTGCGGTCTGTGCAGGAAGGTACAGCGGAACGAACAGCACCAGAAAGAATGAGGTTAACATTCTGTTCATAGTGTCTATTTTTTATTTCCGTTCTGGCCGGATTCTTCCAGTTGTTTCCTGTTCATTTCCATTCTTTCCTGAAGGGTGAGGATATGACCATCCGGTTGCACCCAGGGTTCCGATTCCCGTTTCCAGTCTTCATACCTTTTACACTGGTACTTCATAGTTTCATACCAGTAGCGCTGCTGGTCATTCATAGTTGACAGCCGCTTTTTCTCGTTCTCCCGTTTTATCTCATTTTCCTCTCTTTCCCCCTCTTCTTCTCCCATCATGGCTTCCTCGTCAAGCGGTTTAGTATGTGTTTTCCAGTAGGTTTCATAGGCAGAGATAACCTTAAAAAAATTGGCGTTTGGGTTTTCCATCATTTGTACCCAGTCGGGACGCGTACTGTCACTTCCCGGTCCTTGTGCCTTTCCATGAAATGTCATAAAAAAAAGGAACATAAAACAAAACATTCGTGGTATCAATGCAATCGGTTTAATATTCATTACAGAGACAGGTTAGGGAAACTCAACGCAGTTCTTGATCTCAAGGTTAAATATACCAAGAAAGCCTATGTAATAAAAGAAGAAAAATTTGCAGAATACAGGGAATTCTTATAAATCAGCAGCTCTGGCTATCAGCTCGGCCACATCCATCACCTGCACCTGACTTTCCTTGTTAAAACTTTTCACACCATCAGTCATCATTATCATACAAAACGGGCAGCCTACGGCAATAATATCAGGAGAAAGACCCAGCGCTTCTTCGGTTCTTTCCACATTGACGTCCTTGTTTCCCTTCTCCGGTTCCTTGAATATCTGGGCACCTCCTGCACCACAGCAGAAGCCCTTTTCCCTTGATCGTTTCATTTCGAACAGGGCAGCATCGAGCTTATGAATCACAGACCTGGGTGCTTCGTATATGTTATTGCCCCTGCCCAGGTAACAGGGATCATGGAATGTGATTTTTTTACCGGCAAAATGTCCTCCCTCTACTTTCAGCCGGCCCTGGTCAAGCAGTTGCTGAATCAGTTCAGAGTGATGTACCAGTTCGTAGTTTCCTCCCAGTTCCCTGTATTCGTTTTTCAGTGTATTGTAACAATGCGGACATGCAGTTACCACCTTCGTCACGCCGTATCCGTTAAGCACCTGGATATTTGACATTGCCTGCATCTGAAAGAGAAATTCGTTACCGGCTCTTTTTGCCGGATCTCCTGTACAACTTTCTTCGGTACCAAGAACGGCAAATCGTACACCCGAAGCGTGCAGGATTTTGGCAACTGCACGCGTCACCTTCTGTGCTCTTTCATCGAAACTTGCCGCACAACCAATCCAGAACAGCACCTCAGGTGTTTCACCCCGCGCAGCATATTCAGCCATGGTTTCTACTTTGAAATCCATCTCATTCACAAATTAAGTATTTGTTGTCCAGTTAAAACGGTCGGCTTGTGCAAATTGCCAGGGCGCTCCGTTGTTTTCAATTTTTGTAAACATATTACCCAGTTCCGCCGGCGCTCCTGATTCTTCCATTACAAGGTAGCGTCGCAGATCAATGATAATACTCAGGGGATCAATATTTACCGGGCAGGCTTCGGTACATGCATTGCAACTTGTACACGCCCAGATTTCTTCTTTTGTGATTCTGTCTAAAAGAGACTTCCCGTCCCGGAATTCCTTCCCGTTTTTATCAATAAGTCTTCCGGCTTCTTCCAGCCTGTCACGTGTATCCATCATGATTTTCCTTGGAGACAGCAATTTCCCTGTCAGGTTTGCAGGACATACCGATGTGCATCGTCCGCACTCAGTGCAGGAATATGCATCCATCAACTGTTTCCAGGTAAGATCAAAAACATCCTTCGCGCCAAAACGCTGAGGTGCATCATTCCCTGCGGTTGGTGATGCTGACGGATCGAGCATGAGTTTTACCTCCCGCGTGACATTTTCCATGTTGTTCAGTCTGCCCTTATTTTCGAGATTGGAATACCATGTATTGGGGAAAGAAAGAAAAATATGGAAGTGCTTGGAATACGGCACATAATTCAGGAATGCGAGGATACCAAGTATGTGGAACCACCAGCAGAAACGCTCAATACTCACAAGGGATTCAGAAGAAAGGTTGGACATCAGGGACGCAACAACGGAGCTAACAGGAAACGAACCTGCGGTAAGGTAATGGCCCACATGCCGTTGCTGAAGAAGGAAATCGCTGGCATTCATAGTCAGAAATGCCGTCATGAGCAGTATTTCCGTGATTAGAATAATATTGGCGTCCGATCTGGGCCATGCCGTCATTTCCTTCAGATGAAAGCGTTTCAGCCGCAGAACATTCCTTCTTATCAGGAACACCGCACAGGCAGCAAATACCAGAAATGCCAGAATTTCAAAGCTTCCAATCAGAAAATCATAAAATGCACCCAGGGGTGCAAAAACCCGGTGAGTACCTGCAACCCCGTCCACAATTATTTCAAGTACCTCGATATTGATGATAATAAAACCTGCATATACAAAAATGTGCAGGATGCCCGCTACCGGTCGTGTCACCATCTTACTCTGGCCAAGTGCCACACGAAACATCGTTTTCCACCTTTTCCAGGGCTGGTCATTTCGTTTTATATCACGGCCCAGGTTGATGTATCGGGTTATTCTCCTTACATTAAACGAAAACCAGGCAACGGCAGCTGCAAATAATACAACGAAAATTATTTGTGCAATCATTTGGTGCAATACCTCCAATTATTTTCCTCCGCCAATAGAAACTACTGAGAATTTCAGGTACCGCTGAGGATGCTGCCTGATATCATTCAGCAACTGATCCAGGTCGCGGGATGCGACATTGAGGTTATGGTACAGGCTGTCGTTCTTTATCAATTGACCCAGGGTTCCCTGGCCCCGGTTGATTTTCTCAAATACCTCACTGGTTTCCTGAAGGGTTTTTTGGGTATTTTCCAAGGTCTGGGAGATATTGGATTTCGCCAACGTATCACTGATGGCTGCAAAATTGGAAATGATTCCGGTGATTTTGCTGTTATTCTCCCTGAAATTATTCGTAATACTCTCCAGGTTGCTGAATATGCTCTTCAGTTTTCCTTCTCTTCTGAAAACGGTATCCATGGTTGATGTCAGCATCTCAATGGACTGAAGTGAGGCTGAAATGCTGGCAAATGATACCTTAAGATTTTCCTTTGTTTTTTCGTTGAATACTTCGCGGATGACGAGTAAGACTGAATCCATGGAAGATATCAGGTTTTCCGCTTTTACTTTGATGGGGGCAACCTCGGCATTTACCGATTCGGCACGGCTCACCTGAACTTTCGATGATAAGGTATCGCCATCTTTAAATTCATCTGCGGAATTACCGAGTATCAGCCTGACGCCTTTGGTGCCCAGAAGGTCGGTACCATAAATTTCTGCCACCGAATTGCCCGGAATCCTGACTTTATTGCTCACATGCATGCTTACAACAATACGTCCGCTGTTATCCGGCATCAGCGACATACTTCTGACCAGTCCAACCTTCATTCCGTTTACGGATACCGCATTGGATGGCAACAATCCATCCACCCTGGGGTACACGGCATAAACAAGTTGCTGGCTGGTAAAAAAATCCTTACCCTTCAGGTAATTCACACCCCAGAATAACAAAGCGATTCCGGCGGTAACAATGAGACCTAATTTTGCTTCTTTGGATAATTTCATACATCTGCCTGCCCCGGGACCAATCTATCAGTTCTCCTTCCGGTCAGAAATTTTCTAAAAATACCTATTTTATTGTCATCATTTTTTTTGCTGTAATTCTCTTGCTTCTTTAAGGCTGATTCTTATTCCATTAGAATACGCCACAAGAAATGCATCCTGAAACCCCATGGTCCGCAACTCTTCCTGCCGCTGAATGGCAGTACCTATATCCGGAAAATTGCCGGTAAGGTATTTATACATAGATCCGCTTTTTTCGGTGCGGATGTCCTGGACGTGTTTGAGCCTGGGGTTGTCGGATTTCAATTGTTCCGCACTCAGATAGAACTGAACCGAATAATTTACCGGGCCAGCCTCCTGTATGTCATTCCTGTTTTTCCCGGCACTTTTTTCCGGAATATGTTCCGCCTTCGTTACCGCATTTTCGACATCGGTTTTGTAATCTCTGAAGGCACGAAAGATGGAGGTGGCCATTTCTTTCTGACCCTTCTGCGATCCAAGATATTTTTCTTCTTCAGGATTGGAGAGAAAACCTGTTTCGATAAGAATACTCGGCATGGAAGTTTTATACAACACGAGGAATCCTGCCTGTTTCACCCCGCGGCTGAGTCTGTCGCTTTTCTTCATTTCCTGCTGCACATTCGTTGCCAGTTTCAGGCTTTGGTCAAGGTATGTATTCTGGTAAAGGGAAAAAATAATATTGGCCTCAGGGCTGTTGGGATCAAACCCATCATACTGTTTGAGGTAATCTTTTTCCAGTAATACCACCTCGTTTTCCCTTTTTGAAACCTCCAGGTTAGCTTCGCTCACATGCAGCCCCATAACCCAGGTTTCAACGCCGTGCGTGTCTGAATTGCACACATTTTTCCTTTTCTTTTTATCAAAATAACATGCCGAATTACAATGAATGCAAATAAAAAGATCTGCCCTGGCGTTATTGGCAATGGATGCCCGCTCATGCAACTCAACAAAAACATCGGTTTTGCGTGTATAGATAACATTGACATCGGGGAAATTTTTTTCAATTTGTTCCCCCAGTTGAAGCGCAATTCCAAGCGCCACATCCTTTTCTTTGTACTTACTTCCAAGGCAACCCGAATCATGGCCACCATGGCCGGCATCAATTACAACGGTTTTCACACCAAATGATTTCTGGGGCGGAGCCGGAACGGCTCTGCTGCCTGACAATAAGAAAAGCAAGAACAGTAAACCGGTGATATTCCGGTCAAAAAGATAAAATTTCGTTAGTTTTGACTCCAAAACCCGAAGTAAATTTTTACTTGAATTGTTTTCGCAAGTAACCAAAATATCACTCCCGCTTTGGGTTCTCTTCCTGCTTGTTTTTCAACAATTTGCTGTTGGTTCCATCCCTCCTGCCACATTCGATGACTCCCTCGTATCCCCTGTCTCAGACCGTCTGATGTCCAGGGTGGATACCCTGCATACAACAGATACAACGCATCAGGATGACGAGGCATTGCGTTCTAAAATAAAATATTCCGCACGTGATTCAGTCAGGGCCGATCTCCTTGAAAAAAACGTGTATCTCTTTGGTGCTGCTACGGTTGATTACGAGGACCTGCACCTGGATGCGGAACGCATCCTAATTGACATGGATAAAAAAGAACTGACTGCCGAAGGGGTGGCAGACAGTCTTGGAAATGTGACCGGTTCCCCTCATTTTTCGCAGGGTAACCAGAAATTCCGCTCAAGTACCATCCGGTATAACTTTGACACAAAAAAAGGTAAGATTGGTTATGTAATTACCCAGGAAGGAGATGGTTTCATCCATGGAGAGGTGGTAAAAAAGGACCCTGAAAATAACTTCTTCATCCGTCGGGGTATGTACACAACCTGCGATCTTGACACACCTCATTTTGCCATCACTTCCAACAAGCTCAAAGTGATAAGCAATAATAAGATCGTGACCGGCCCCGCTTACCTGACCATTGAAAGCGTGCCCACTCCCATTGCCATCCCCTTTGGCTTTTTCCCCAATAAAAAAGGAAGAAGTTCGGGAGTGATCTTTCCGGTATTCGGCGAATCGGCACAACGGGGATTTTATTTTCAGCACCTCGGCTATTACTTTGGCTTCAACGATTTTTTCAACCTTGCACTCACCAGCGATTTATATACACTCGGCAGTTTTACACTCGATGCCTCATCCTTATATAAGAACCGGTACAGGTACTCAGGAAGTTTCCAACTGAGCTACGCTTATACGGTAACCTCTGAACCGGAATTGCCTGATTATAACAGCCGGAAAGACTTTCATGTCAACTGGAGCCACAACCAGGATCCCAAGGCGAATCCCAACCGGAGTTTTTCCGCGAGTGTGAACGCGGGTTCATCATCCTATTATCAAAATACCATTTCATCCACGAATAATTTTCTTTCCAATACCTTCCAGTCATCCATCAGTTATTCCAGAACTTTTCCCGGCAAACCATACAACCTCGGAGTGCAACTCACCCATTCCCAGAATACCATCACTCACGACATCCGTATCACATCACCCGACCTGAGTTTTAACGTGGCAAGGATCTATCCCTTCAGGAGAAAACATACTGCCGGAGCACAAAAATGGTTTGAAAAAATTGGCGCCAGTTATTCCGTACGGGCGACCAATTATATTCAAACCAAAGACAGCATGCTATTCAGGCGTGAATCACTGGATCAGTTTCAAAATGGCATTCAGCATAATATCCCAATCAGCACCTCTTTTAACATCCTGAAATATTTTACGGTAACCCCTTCTGCTAATTATACCGAACGCTGGTATTTTAAGACCACACAATATGACTGGGATCCCGAACGCCTGCAAACCGACACCATGCAGGTGCATGGTTTCCAGACCAACCGTGACTACCAGTTCAGCGTGGGAACCAGCACCCGCATCTATGGAATGTTCCAGATGCCCCGCGGTCCCATTGCAGCCATCCGGCATGTATTGACACCTTCCGTCTCGCTCTCCTACCGTCCTGATTTCAGCGCACAAAGTTTCGGTTATTATAAATCCGTTCAAACCGATTCAACAGGTACGGAACGAAACTATTCCATATTTCAGTCCAACGTTTACGGAGGGCCACCGGCAGGGAAATACGGTACGCTCAGTTTTTCACTGAACAACAACCTCGAAATGAAAGTCAGGACACGCTCCGATACGGGTGAGGTATTAAAAAAAATCAAGTTGCTGGAAAGTCTGAATTTTGGTGCGGGATACAATCTTATGGCGGATTCCATGAAATGGAGTGTCCTGAGTGTAAACGGCAGGACAACCATTCTGGATAAAATCGGGATAAATTTCGGCGCCATACTGGACCCTTATGCTTTTGACGAAAACAACAGGGATTACAACAGGTTTCAGTACGACATGAACCGTCAGGTATTCCGGTTAACCTCGGCAAGCCTGTCATTCAACTATACCCTTAATAAACAGGCGCCGAAACAAGGGAATAAATACTCCAAACAGGAACTTGACTACATCAACAGCCATCCTGAGGAATATGTGGATTTCACCATCCCTTTCAATCTCTCTATGAGTTACACCATGAGTTACTCAAAAACCGGAGCGCTTCCGTCCACAACACGACAGTCCGCCAGTGTAAACGGTGATTTCAGTCTTACCTCCAGATGGAAAATAGGTTTTAACAGTTGGTATGATTTTGATAACGGGCGTTTTACCAATTTCGGTGTGAATTTTTACCGCGACCTGCATTGCTGGGAAATGCGCCTTGGGTGGATCCCCTTTGGATTCCAGCAGAGTTATAATTTTCAGATCAATGTAAAAGCTTCCATTCTCCAGGATCTCAAGCTCATCAAGAAAAGGGACTTTTACGACCGTTAGTCCGGGTCTCCGCCTGAAACTTTCCGTTTCATCAGTTGATCCTTATCCTCAGCATTCCCCAGTTTAAAAATCTTGCTGCCAAAAACAAAAAATCCTTCCCGGCTATAAAACCGGATTGCACGAGGATTATCAACACTTACCCCCAACCAGATCCATTCATAGTTTTCCTTCCCGGCAATAAAATAACAATGTTCCATTATGGCATGGGCAAGGCCTCCTCCGAAGTATTCTTTGCGCAGGTACAGTCTTTCCATTTCAACAGCATGCCTGTCACGGAATTCAGGATGGGACGTGTCTCTCCTGAGTTTGGCATAGCCGGCACCTTTGCCGTCGTCATCGGCAAGAATAAATGTATTCATGGCGGAATTAATTATATCCTTCCGGAGCTTTTCAGGATGAAATGCCTCGTCCATATATAATTTCAAATCTTCCTCGGTATTGTAATGCTTCCAGGTTTCATAAAACGTTGTCCTGGCAAGATCGGCAAGCAACCAGGTATCAGCGGGTATGGCCGTTCTGATAGTTATACTCATTGGAAATTATGGTATATGGGCAAATATAATGCGTATCGGACGCTACATTACACCAGGAATTCATTTTAAAAACATCTAATCGTTTATTTTTGTCCTGCACCCAATTACCGAAAACCATGAAAATAAAACATCTGCTGATTATTTCACTGCTTGCAGGAACCCATCCCGCAGCATGGTCACAAACTGCAAAAATATCAGAACCCGGAGTTACCGATAAGTCCGACACCATCATTTTCAGGGATTCCAAACATCCCGGCAGAGAATACTGGTTTATTTATGCCTTCAACGGAAATCTACATTCACAGGGAGCATTTGTTAACGGCCTCAAAGACGGATTGTGGAGAGAATACAGCCCCAATGGCATAATGAGCCAGCAGGAGGAGTTTGAAGCGGGAAAACGCAACGGTGCCTTTATCACCTATTCCGTACTCGGACAGGTTACCGTTGACGAAACCTACCTGAACGACACCCTGATTGGACAGCGAACAACGTTTCTGAAAAACGGAAGAATCGCAGACAGCGAATTTTACCGGAATGGCATGCTGAACGGCCCATGGAAAAGTTTTTATGAAAATACAAAAATCAAGGAAGATGCTACCTACGTAAATGGACAAAAGGACGGGTTGTGCAAATGGTATAATCAGAACGGCAACCTTTCACTTGAATATACCTACAAGAACGGGCAACTCGACGGACCGGTAAAAGAGTTTGACACAAACGGGATTTTAAAACGTACCGGACAATTTCTGAATAATGAGGAAGACGGGGTTTGGCAGGTGTATGAAGATAGTCTGATGGTGAAAAAAGTATTCTACAAACACGGGCAGATTATCAAAGAAATACCGGTGAAAAATTAAAAACCAGCGAAGGAGTTACAATTCCAGCAACGCTTTATGCCAGCTGTTTTTTAACGGTACCTCCCATTTGGTTTCCAGTTCCATTTTACTCTGGACAAGGTTGTTGTACACAATCGTATCGGCATGAATTTCCCCACTCCCGAGCTTCTCTTCAAAAGTATTGCGGTGAATGATAACCGGTTTCCCTTCGAGTTTATAGGCATATAACATCCTGTCCATCCATGTGAGCTGGTATTCCTTTTCCAGGGCACTCATAAAATCGGTGGATTTATCAATGGAACAGCCGCTGGCCATAGCCGCTTTTTCATCAATCATCAGGATAAGAAAACGGTTATATTCAAGCTTGTAACTTGCCTGAAGATTTTTTCTGTGAGCCGTCCAGGTTTCCAGGAAATTTTCGGTCTGCTTTTCAATTCTTGCACATTCTTCAGGAGATAATTCCCTGGATGCCTGATACACCCAAACCCTTGAGTTGGGTGACATATTTTGAACCTGTGTAAACATGAAATGAAATATCTGCCTGTAAAGTTACGGATTCGCATCCACTTCATGACCCAGTTGAAGTTTTCTCAATTTCGGCATCCAGGTTCCGATGGCAAAAACCGATGCCAGAGCCACACCTCCGCCAAAAAGTACGGATGGTATCAACCCCAATAGTTTGGCGGCAAATCCCGATTCAAACGCGCCGATTTCATTGGAGGAGCTGATAAACATTGTACTCACGGATGATACCCTTCCCCGCATCTGATCCGGCGTGAGGAATTGCAGGATGGTAGAACGGATAACAACACTCACATTATCAAATGCTCCGCTGAGTGCCAGGATAAACAGGGAAAGGAAAAAGTTTTTACTCAATGCAAATGCGATCATGCACAGTGAAAATCCCGACACGCAAATCATCAGTCTTTTACCGGCATTCCTCAGCGGCGGATGTTTGGTCAGGTATAATGCCATCAGCACCGAACCTGTAAATGGAGCGGCGCGCAGTAAACCGAATCCTTTTTCACCCACCATCAGTACGTCACTGGCAAATACCGGCAACAAGGCAATGGCGCCTCCGAATAGTACCGCTATCAGATCCAGTGTCATGGCGCCAAGTATTACCTGGTTACTGAAAACAAATCCGAGGCCTTTCCGGATAGCAACCGAAATACTTTCCTGCACTTCCATCCTTTCCACCGGACGGGGAGAAATCCTGACCATCTGTATAAGAGCTCCGAGTCCTAATACAATCACAACACCGTATGTAACCGTCTTTCCCAGGTATCCCAGCAACAGTCCGCCTGCCGAGGATCCTAAAACCACCGCAATGTGCCAGAACGTACTGTTCCAGGCAGAGGAATTGGCATAAGCACTCCTTGGAACAACCTGGGTCATTAAGGAAAACTGGGCAGGACTGAAAAATCCGCGTAACAATCCGATGAACACCTGTACGGTATAAAAGGGAAGTGCAGTGCAATAGTGCGCACCGGCTGATTCACAATGCCTTGTAATCAGCAAAAATGCAACTGAACACAGCACCTGAAGCAGCATCACCACAGCCAACACGCGGCGTCTGTCATTTCTGTCTGCTACAAATCCACCATACAATGCCAACCCTATTGCGGGAATGGCTTCCGACAAGCCCAGCAAACCCAGAGACAGCGGATCTTTGGTTATTTCGTACACCTGCCAGCTTACGACAACAAACTGTATCTGCAAGGCAAGGGTGACAAGGAATTTCGAAAAGATGAACTTCCGGAAATCCATGTTCCGGAAGGCCATTAACGACTCCTTTTGATTTGCCAGTTTACCGATCATCTCTAAAATACCGTTGCAAAGAAAATAAGGTGAATGAATTTCGCGTTCAGGAACCCATCGGATTACGAACACCTGAGGGTCAACATCATGTATGTTCGGACAATTCCAGCCAGCGCAGGGATTTTTCGTCCAGCAGTCTGATTATCTCAAGCATCCGCTGCGACCAGGCCATGAGTTCTTCGTGGCTTCCAACACCGGAGGACATCTTGTCAGTCAGTCCTGATTTTTCCGCCTCCAACAGATAAATTTCGTTTTCCAGTGTATCAAATTCCAGCCTTTCCCTGTACGTAAGTTTTCTTTTTACGGGGACTTCCGCCATATTTTCCTTCCTCTCCACGGACTTCCTTTTCTTTGCTTCCGACTGGTTGCGTTTTTCGCTTTCTTCCCGGAGCATCCTGTATTCTGTATAAGAACCATTGAAATCACGGATATTTCCATCACCTTCAAACACAAACAAATGATCGGTGAGTTTGTCCATAAAATACCGGTCGTGACTGACGAGAAGCAGGCATCCCCTGTAGTTCAGCAGGAATTCTTCCAGGATTCCCAGTGTGAGCAGGTCCAGATCATTGGTCGGTTCATCAAGGATCAGGAAATTGGGGTTTTTAATAAGTACAATGAGAAGTTGAAGCCTTCTTTTTTCACCACCGCTGAGTTTTGATATGAAAGTGTGTTGCATTTCGGGTGAAAACCCGAAATGCTGCAGAAACTGTGAGGCCTGAACCTTTGTTCCATCACTCAGTTGAATGACATCTGCAAATTCCCGCACCACCTCGATCACTCTTTTATCCACCTTCAGATCCAGGCTCTCCTGCGAAAAATATCCGAATACAATGGTATCGCCCACATTGATTTTGCCCGAGTCAGGCACTTCCCTGCCCGTGATCATATTAAGAAAGGTGGACTTACCGACTCCGTTGGGGCCAACAATTCCGGTCCGTTCACCGGTTTTAAAAGTATAATCAAAACCCCTGAGGATCGGCAAATCCCCGAAACTTTTATACACCTTTTTCATCTCCAGCACTTTTCCTCCTATCCGGTTCATCTTTACATCCAACTGAAGGCGTTCTTCTCTCCGTGAGCCTGTTGCTTTTTCTTTTAACTCATGAAAGGCATCTATCCTCGCTTTGCTTTTAGTACCCCGGGCGCGCGGCATCCTTCGCATCCATTCCAGTTCTGTCCGTAAAATATTCCTTGATTTGTCCTGTTCCCGTTCTTCCTGAAGTTCTCTTTCCGCTTTCTTTTCCAGAAAATAACTGTAATTCCCTTCATAGGAATACAATTTCCCTTCATCCAGTTCAATAATTCGGGTACAAACCGAATCCAGAAAATACCTGTCATGGGTTACCATCAGTAAGGTAAGTGTTGAACGCACGAGTTCTGATTCAAGCCATTCCACCATATCCACATCGAGGTGGTTGGTAGGCTCGTCCAGCAACAGCAGGTCGGATGGCTCAAGCAATACCCTGGCCAGTGCCAGTCTTTTTCTTTGTCCTCCGGAAAGTTGCCTTACGGGTTTGTCCAGGTGATGGACATTAAGGCTGGAGAGAACCTGACGAACTCTTGATTCAAAATCCCAGCTATTGGTGGCATCCAGCTGAAGACCGAGTTCTTCCAGCCTCCGGCGTGTTATTGCAGTACTGTGTGCGAGATCTTCTTCCAGTACAGATTCATATTCCCGGATCAGCCTTACCCGGGGATTGTCAGAATGAAATACGTTTTCGAGAACCGTCTTTGATGGGTCCAGAAAAGGTTCCTGTTCCAGGAATGCCAGGAGGATGTCTTTTCTCAGGGTGACGCTGCCTTCATCCGGAGCTTCCAATCCGGCAATAATCTTCATCAGCGAGGTCTTCCCCGTACCATTGCGGGCTATCAGGGCAACCTTTTCGCCCTTGTCTATCCCGAAACTGATTTGGGAAAATAAGGACTTGTCAGCGTATTGTTTGGATAACCTTTCAACCGAAAGCAGGTTCATCAGTCACGGCTCCCCTTTTCTCCGGTAAAATGATCGGTTGTGTACTTAAACAAAACATTAAAGGTGGTGAGAGACCCATAGCACCGGGTAATATATTGTTGAATATTAACCTTGTCTTCGTCGGTCAGTTTCTCATGCGCATTGATGCGTTGTTCAAGAACACGCAGGCGATCCCTTACCATAACCAATTTATTAAAGAAGGTGTCAATGGGTATTTCTTTGGGTTTAAGGGAGTTATCACCAGGTTGAAGCATCATTTTACCACCTGTCCATTTATTGCCCATTTCGACCTTTTCCTGAATATCCGAATATTTCCTCAGGATATTCACCAAAAGCACCTCAATATCAGCGAGGCTTATCAAATCGTTATCGGCATCATTGGCATCAATGATTTCAAGCTGACCGGTAATTCTTTCCACGTCCCGCATGCCGTGTTGCATGAAGGTGATTACATACTCTTCAGGTTTGACCTGGACGATGACCCCTTCACCAAAATCAGGATGTCTGACACGACTACCAATACCCAAAGAGATATGCTGCATAATCTAAATGTCTGTTGCCCGCAAATGTAGGGTTTCTGCCCAAATGACCTATCCTGTCATAGATATCAGGTTTTGACAACAAGGGTATCGTAAAGCCTTAATGAATGTTAAATTTTGTCAGGTTATTGTCATGACATGGCATCTTCACAACAATAGCACAATTATTGCGTTACCTTGTTTACGTTTTTGTGTTCATGTTTTTCGTGTGGGGGGCCGTCAGTGAAAGCTGGCGGCTCTCTTTTTTATATATTTTCCCCTGCTGTACGGGATGTAATGCAGTACATGGTATATTCTTTTCCCGATTGAGTTTTCTGAAGGATTGTCTTATATTCGTGGCGCTTTTTAAAACGCAGCCTAATGGACGATCATCCATGGTCAGTATTGAAGAAAAAGAACTGCTTGCCGGCCGTATGGTCACGGGCAACCTTTACAAGCTGAAACACCTTACTGCCCAGGTTCAGCCCGAAGAGTTGGCCGAACTGATCAATTCTACCCCATCCATTGATTTTAAAAAGGTATTCCAGGTGCTGGATGCCGAGAAGGCTATCAAAACCTTCGAGTATCTTGATTTCGACGTACAGGTGGAATTGCTGCGTTCGTTCAGTGTCGAAGAATTGTCGTGGACGCTGAACCAGATCTCGCCGGATGACCGTACCGCACTTTTTGAAAAACTTCCAGAAAAATCTCTCACAAAATATCTGAGCCTCCTCAGTGATGAGGAACGGAAGACTGCAAACCAACTCCTGCAGTATCCCGAAGACAGTATCGGGCGGTTGATGACGCCAGATTTTATTTCTGTGAAGGAAGACTGGACGGTTTCCCAGGTGCTGGATTATATCCGCAAACACGGACGAAATTCCGAAACCCTTGATATTATTTATTGTACGGATGGTCAGGGTTTCCTGATGGATGACATCCGTGTGCGTGAACTCCTGCTGGCGCCGCTTGATACCCGGGTTGCCGATCGGATGGACCGGCAGTTTGTTTCCCTGAATGCAAAGGATGACCAGGAAAAAGCCATTGAAGACTTCCGCCAGACCGGACGTGTAGCATTGCCTGTAACCGATT
>JADZBN010000033.1 GCA_020852075.1 Bacteroidia bacterium | reverse complement strand
CGATATGACCTGTAGAGGATCCGTTCAATGGTAAAATGGAAGGGGAAGCGGTAGTGTCATTTGAGCCGGTATCATTCGCCTGAACAGGTGTAAGCAGGGAACAGGATAATTCATAAGGTGCAAATTCATTAGAATAGTAGGTATAAATTTTGATGTAGTAGGTTCCGGGAGCAAGGCCATCCTTGCTGTAGGTAGCAGTAGTGGTCGTATAATTTCCTGCCAATACAGTAGTCCCGTCACCATCCAGAAGTAACGCATACACGTCCTGCCCGTTCCCACTGGTAATGGTCCAGGAAAGTTTTCCGTCTTCCATTACATGTACAGGCCAGAAATCCACGGCATCCACATTCCCGTTGTTCCGGTAACCAATATGTCCGGTAACTGTTCCGCCTACCGGCAGGGAACTCGGGTTAACAGCTATATCATTGGGAATGGTGTCATTGGCTATGACCGGCAGGATCAGGGTATCTTTTAAGGTATAGGAAAGAAAATCGGTAGCGTAATATGCATTTGATACTACATAATAATCTCCCGCTGCCAGGCCATCCGCGTTCAATGTGAGAGTACTGTTTGTATAACCATTAGCCAGTAGTGTTATCCCGTCTCCGTCGTATATGTACATATTAATGTATTTTCCATCCGTGGGCATAATTGTGCAGGAAAGTTGTCCATCTTCATATAGGGTGACCTTGTGCCAGTCGAAGGTGTCTTTTTGGTTGTTGTAGAAGTAATTGCAATGGCCTGTGGTGGAATCATTCAGGGGTAAAATCGAAGCAAGCGCAGGGTTCCCGTTTGGCTCCATATCATTTGGTAACGGTGCTAAAGTGAAAGTGGGTGTAAAATAATAGCGCGCAGTATCAGGAGAAGTTTCCTTCTTGAAATTTAAGTAATAGGTTCCCTGTGCCAATCCATCCCCATTGACTGTTTCATTCCAACCGACATGAGTATCTATAATATAAAACCCAATTGTATCTAAAAGATAGCACCTGGTGGGAGCAATGGCTGACCGAAAGAGGACACTTAATTGACCATCACCGGGCACGGTAATCTTCCAGTAGTCTTCTTCTATCCCATAGTTGAGAAAACCAGTACCTGTGTCACTCAGTAAAAAAGTGTTCGCCATAGCCGGGGAATCATTAGGTTCTGTTTCTATGACTGTTGCATAATATAATTGGCCAGCCGCAGTAATTGTGAAACCGGTAAGAAGTGCAAGAAATAAGTAAAGCTTTTTCATAGGATTATTTTTTTTGTTTTAATTTTTCAGAATATCAGTAAAACCGGAGCGGATGACTTCGCAGATTATAGCAAAAATGAGTACATACGGGTTCATAATAAATACACAATTTATAGTATTGACATACCAAATTTGTAGTATTGGCGCGGATTCCCAGAGGTCATGGGATCATTAATAGGTATGGGAAAAGGGAAAAACAGTATAAATTATTATCTTTCGGAAACTCTTCAAGAAAATGAGAAATCGGGGCTCAATGATGTTTTTTATACTTTTTTTATGTGCTGATTCCCTTTATTCACAGACACCGATACTCGACAGCCTTACCGCAGGGTACTATGCAACCCATGACCGATCCATAAAATCGGCTATCCTTCCCGTTATTTGAGGGAATTATTATTCCCTGCCTTCCGATTCTCTGAAGAAATTCATTAAGGATGGCGATATCTATTTTTCACCTAAAACAAACGAATTCTGGAAGCTGAAGGCTTTATATTGTCATGTTCTTTTTCGTGAAACAACACCTGAAACTGCAATCCGGTATTGCGACAGTTTGTTGGATATAACACGGGATATTCCGGATCTTTCGAAAATCAGGCAGAATTTCATGATCAACAAAGCCCGCGGCCTGATACGTGAAAATAAGATCCAGGATGCCATCTCATATTCTTTTAACATCCTTAATAAAGCCGAAGCCCTCAGAGATACCATTTCCATTCTTAGTTCCTATAACCTGCTCGGCTGGGCCTATATGGAACTCGGGAAATACCGGGAGGCTGTTACCCTGCTCAACAGGGGATTAAGAGTGCCCGGAAAGGAAAACTTTTCGCGTGAAACAGGCACACTTTGTGCCAATATTGCCTCCTGTTACAACAACATGTCCATGAGGGATTCGGGGTTTTATTATATCGGTATTGCAATCAAATGGGATCAGCAAGCCCAGAATCTTTCGGGCCTGGCCAATGCCCTGAACATCCGTTCCAGTTTATATCTCAAAGAGAACAAACTGGCACTTGCACAAAAGGACCTTGAAAATGCGCTTACAGCCAGAAAGAATATCGGGGATGTACATTATATACTTGCGGATATGGCTCAACTTGCCTCTTTTTACGGTCTTGCCGGTCAACCGGAAAAAGGAATTGAACTGGCAAAAAACGGCATCCGTATTGCGGAGAAATCAAACAATCTTGCCAGGCTTATTTTTCTGACTATGGCATTGGCTGACAATTATAAAATTGCCGGCCGGACATCGGATTACAGTTCGACGCTGGAAAAGTTGATGATACTGAAGGATACCCTGGCAGAAAGGAATTCGTCCCGTGTCATTGCTGAAATGAGTGCAAAATACCAATTGCAGAAAAAGGGAAACATCATCATTCAGCAACAATATGACCTTGAGAAAAGAAGCATTACAATTTCCGGATTGGTTGTACTGCTCATACTCTCATTCTTTCTGTTCCGGGCACTTTTCCGGAATTACAAGTTGGTCGCACAACAAAAGGTTTTCAGTGTGCTGGCTGAGCAAAAAGTTATTTCGGAAAAGGCTGTCATTCTTGCCAGGGAGATTGAACGCAAACGCATATCGGCTGATCTTCATGATAATCTTGGTGCGTATGCGGCTGCCATTTCGACGAATGTAAAATACCTGAAGGAAGAAAGACTGGAGCCAATAGATGGCCTTATTGAACAGTTGGATGAAAATGCCCAAAATATTGTTACACAGCTCAGCGAAACAATCTGGGTGCTGAAAAACGAGTCTCTTACATTTACCTCCCTTGTGGACCGTTTAAAGCTATGGATACAGAAGCTGATGCAAAGTTATCCTTCTGTGAGGTATCAATTTTCTGAAAATATAAGTTTGGACAAGGAGTTTTCACCAACCAATGCGTTGCATTTGTTCTTTATTATGAAAGAATCTGTGAACAATGCACTGCGCCATAGTAAATGCAGTGAAATACATATCCGGTTTGAATGTGTACAACAATGGAAGATTTGTATTGAGGATAACGGCCAGGGGATGAGTGAGGTTTTCATCCCGTCTAACCGGGGCATCGGCAACATTAAAAACCGGGCAACGCAATGTGATTGCCATGTTCGCTGGGAGGAGATGCAACCTAACGGCGTCCGGGTATGTATTTCGGAGCCGGAGGCTGAAAATATAAAGCATGAAAAACCGGTTGGATAAAAAATGTATAACAGGTGGTTTGCATTTTACTACAAACTGGGTATTTGTAAATGAAAACGAACCGTACATCTTTATTGAACCTTTTTAGCTACAAAAGATGCGAATCGCAGTGGTAGATGATAACCCTGTCAATCTAAACAGTTTTGCGCAAAAGATCAGATCTTTTCCCGAACTGGAGCTTTCTATTTCTGCATCCAATGGACACGAATTCATGGAAGCCATGAAACGACTGCCGGCATCCCATTGGCCTGCCGTGGTTTTTATGGATATCCAGATGCCCGAAATGGACGGTATTGCTACCATACGGCTGGCTAAGGCCATATACCATTCCGTACATTTTATTGTATTAACCGTTTTTGAAGATGACGAAACAATTTTCGAAGCTATCCGGTCAGGAGCTTCGGGGTATATCCTCAAGCATGAGGATCATCTCACCATCCACGATGCCATCCGTGAAATAACTGAATTTGGAGGAGCCCCCATGAGCCCGGCCATTGCAAGAAAAGCGCTGAAACTCCTGAGCAAGCAAGACCTGAACCGGGAAGGAAGTAAAGGACTGGAGGCCATTGAAGAATTACTTTCAGACAGGGAGCGTGAAGTGCTCACCCACATGGTAAACGGATACGATGCCAAGCGGATTGCGGAATTGACGTCCATCAGTCCATTAACGGTACGAAAACACATTGCCAACATTTACACAAAACTCCATGTAAACAGTAAGGCACAGGTGATAACGATGGCACACAAAAACCGCTGGGTATGAATGGCTGCCTCCAGGGCTAATACACTCTTGTCCGGACATACATCTCAGGCCTCTTCCCTGATTTCCGGGCGCATTTGCGGGAAGAATAATACATCCTGGATGGAGGCAGAATCAGTCATAATCATGGTTAGCCGGTCAATTCCGATACCCAGACCGGCCGTGGGCGGCATCCCGTATTCAATAGCCCGCAAAAAATCTTCGTCAAGTTGCATGGCTTCTTCATCGCCTCTGCGGCCCAACTCCAACTGCTCTTCAAAGCGCTTTCTCTGATCCACGGGATCGTTCAGTTCAGAAAATGCATTACAGATTTCTTTTCCGTTGCAGATGGCTTCAAACCGTTCCACCAGGCCGGGCTTGCTGCGGTGTTTCTTGGCCAGGGGACTCATTTCAACCGGATAATCCGTGATGAAAGTTGGCTGAATCAGGTGCGGTTCAACCTTTTCACCGAAAATTTCATCAATAATTTTTCCTCTTCCCATGGTTTTGTCAATATGGATTCCCATATCCTTAGCCGCCAGTGACAGTTGCTCTTCGGACATATTGGTAATATCAATCCCCGAATAATGTGCTATGGCTTCGTACATGGTAAACCGTTTCCACGGGCGTTTGAAGTTGATGGTATGTTCGCCCACCTGAACTTCGGTTTTCCCGTGAAGATCAAGAGCAATTCGTTCCACCATTTCTTCCACCAGATTCATCATCCATTCATAATCCTTGTATGCAACATACAATTCCATCTGGGTAAATTCAGGGTTGTGGAATCGCGACATTCCTTCATTCCGGAAATCTTTTGCAAACTCAAATACTCCTTCAAAACCACCGACTATCAAACGTTTCAGGTATAGTTCATTGGCAATCCGCAGGTAGAGCGTCATATCCAGGGTATTGTGGTGCGTCTTGAAAGGCCTTGCCGCAGCTCCTCCGTATAATGGCTGGAGAATGGGTGTTTCAACTTCCAGATATCCCTTGCTGTTCAGAAACTGCCGCATGGAACGGGTGAGATGTGTCCGCATCATAAATGTTTCCCGTACGGAGGGATTCACAATAAGATCAAGATATCGCTGCCGGTATCGCATCTCCGGATCCGTGAAAGCGTCATGCTGGTTTCCGTCAGCATCGGTCTTGACAACAGGGAGGGGGCGCAGTGTTTTACACAACAATTTGAGCTCCTTCACATGGACCGTGGTTTCTCCCATTTTTGTTTTGAAAACAAAGCCCCGGATACCGATGATATCTCCAATATCGAGCATTTTTTTATACAGGAAATCGTAGGGAGAAGTGTCGTCTCCATGAGAGATATCGTCCCGGCGTAAATACACCTGGATTCTCCCGGAACTGTCCTGGATGACAATAAAGGAGGCTTTTCCCATATCCCGGATACTCATGATGCGCCCTGCAAGGGTCACATCACCGAATTTTCCCGGATCACTGTCAAAACCTTCCAGGATTTCTGCCGAACGGGCTGTTACCTCCCAGGTCTCAGCAGGGTAGGGATTTATTCCGTGATTTATAAGTTCCTCCAGCTTTTGCCGTCTGACAAGTTCTTGTTCGTTGAGTTCCATACTTGTTTTTTATCATGGCAAAGATAATAAAGGTGCTGACCATTGAATGGGTGGAGTGCGATGAAGGACATGCCGGATTCCTGATTTGTTGTATTTTTACAGGCAAAATCACACAGGAATCCATGAAAGAACTCGTTGAACAATTTCCCCGTCAGATAAGGGAAGCCATTGCTATTGGCGATAAGGCCGTACTTACCAGCCCTGTGAATCCCATCCGAAATGTAATTATCACCGGATTGGGAGGGTCCGGAATCGGAGGTACCATTGTTTCAGAAATCCTGGCATCGGAGTGCCCTGTTCCCATTCTGGTGAACAAAGATTATTTTTTGCCGGCTTTCACCAGCCGTGAAACGCTGGTTATTGTTTCCTCTTACTCCGGAAATACCGAAGAGACGCTTCAGGCTATGCAAACGGCACTTGAAAAAGAAGCGAAAATAGTTTGCATTACCTCCGGTGGTAAGGTGGCTGAGCTTGCCAGGCAACACCGGCTGGATCATATAATAATTCCCGGTGGAATGCCGCCCAGATCCTGCCTGGGATATTCCCTGACCCAGTTGTTTTTCATCCTTCACAAAATGAACCTTTCGGGAGGCGCCTTCAGACAGCAGTTGGAGGAGGCAGTAGCGCTTATGGAACGGGAACAAAGCAATATCCGGAAAGAAGCCATGGATCTTGCCGGTTTCCTGTTCAGGAAAACTCCCGTGATATATGCGGTGGATGGTTTCAATGGTGTGGCAACACGGTTTCGTCAGCAGATCAACGAGAATTCCAAAATGTTGTGCTGGCATCACATACTTCCCGAAATGAACCACAATGAACTTGTCGGCTGGGCAGAACCCCATGAAAACTGTGCAGTAGTACTTTTGAGAAACAAAACGGATTATTCGCGCACACAGGCAAGAATGGAAATCAGTAAAGGGGTGTTTTCAACATATACACCGCATATCAGGGAAGTATGGTCTAAGGGTTCCTCGTGCATTGAACGAAGCCTTTATCTCATACATCTCACCGACTGGGCAAGCTGTTACCTTGCAGACAGAAAATCGGTGGACGCCAATGAAATCAATATCATCAACCACCTGAAGAGTGAACTTGCCAAAATCTGAAACGGTTCATCAGTATTCTCCGCCTGCATCCGGCCTGCAAAAGGTTTTTTTCCGCAACCTGGGGCTTATGGAATATGAACGTGCCTGGGATATCCAGGAAGAACTGCTGTCAGAACTGACAGAAAGGAAAATGCGTAACCGCTCAGTTCCTGAACAGGAGAAGGAGCCGGTTCATCATTATTTATTATTCTGTGAACACCCGCATGTATATACCCTGGGGCGGAGCGGCGATGAAAGCCACCTTCTTGCGGGTATGCTTCAGTTGAAAAATCTATCCGCAACTTTTGTGAAAAACAACCGTGGTGGAGACATTACCTATCACGGCCCGGGCCAACTGGTCGGTTACCCGATTCTCGATCTCGATCATTTTTTCACCGATATTCACAAGTACCTCAGAATGCTGGAAGAATCCGTGATATGGACACTTCGAAGATACGGCATTGAAGGATCACGGTATCCGGGATATACCGGTGTATGGCTGGATCCGGAAGATCCGCGACAGGCCAGGAAAATTTGTGCGATTGGTGTCCGGTGTTCGCGTTGGGTAACCATGCACGGCTTTGCCCTGAATGTAAACACCGACCTGTCGTACTTTGACCATATTGTCCCGTGTGGTATTACCGGGAAAAAGGTGACATCCATGGAAAAAGAGCTGGGTAAAAAAATTGATTTGAATGAGGTAGAGATGAAACTCAGGGATGATATAGGAACTCTTTTTGGCATGAAGTTTTTCTGATACCTGTATTGCAGCGTTTGTTTTCTGAAACAGTATCTCTCTTTATGGTTGTGGTATTTCAACAGGTTGACTGGAAAACTCCGTTCCTGAATCGCCATAGTTTCGGATTTCGGTTGTACTTTGCAGTATGAGACGGGAGCATCCCCAAAAGAAGACCTCTGTATGGATTCGTATCCTTTGGGGATTTATTCTGATTTTTATTTCTGCCAATATTGCCATCTGGATAACGGGAATGACCTATGTGTACAAGACATTGGTGTACACCTATCCGGATATAGATGATCTGAATATTTTTGAAACCCGGCTGATTGCAGCCAAAGAACCGCGGCCCTGGCCGGAATCCTCAGACTACAATACGAAAGATCTTCCTTCAGAAACCACCTCCGAACTGGAGCAGACAGAAACCGTGGAGTTTGTGGTTGTCCGCAATGATTCCCTGTGTTACGAGCACTATTGGGATCACTACGACAAAAACACCATCAGCAACAGTTTCAGTATGGCAAAAAGTATCGTTTCCCTGCTGATTGAAATGGCAGCCCAGGATGGTAAGTTATCTCTTGATGATCCGGTCATGAAATATCTCCCTACGTTCAGCGACGGGCTGGATGCCAAACTTACCATACGGGACCTGATGATGATGGCCTCGGGACTTGACTGGGATGAGAGTTATAACAGTTTGTTTTCCTATACCACGGAAGCCTATTACGGAAATAACCTGCGTGATCTGGTCGGACGGCTGAACGTCATTGAAGAACCGGGAAAAACATTCCGGTATATGAGTTGTAATTCACTCATTCTGGGAATGATTATCGAGAAAGCCACCGGAGAAAAACTCGCTGCGTACGCCTCCGGAAAACTCTGGACTCCGGTTGGCGCTGTTCATCCTGCGCAATGGTCATTGGATCACAAAGGAGGCGATGAGAAGGCGTATTGTTGTTTTTATTCCAATGCCCGTGATTTTGCAAGAATCGGTCAACTCATGCTTGACAGCGGCAACTGGCAAGGCAGACAATTGCTGTCACCGGACCGGGTGAAAGAACTGCTGACACCGGCAGGGACAAAAACACCGGATGGTAAGCCGGTGGATTTTTACGGGCTTCAATGGTGGCTGCTGAATTACAAGGGGACAGGAGTTTTTTATGCCCGTGGTATTCTCGGTCAATATATTGTCGTAATTCCCCAAAAGCGGCTGGTGTTTGTACGGCTTGGTAAAAAACGTGGCGTGAAGACCCCTGACAATCATTATACGGATATGATAGCCTATCTTGACGGAGTATTGAAGACGTTTTGAAAAATGCACGGGAGCAGGCGTTTCCGAACCGTTTTGTTTTTTCATTTCCATAACTTTACCTGAGATTATGCTAAAAGACATTCCTCAGTTAGTGGTTGAAAATATTGTCATGGCCGTCGTCCATGAGCCCGATGATGATGGAAATATGGTATGGAATGTTTATCTGGTGAATTTGTATGACGAGCCGATACGGGGTGTGCTGGTGAGTTCCAAGGGATATGGACATTACGAGGGAAGGGATGTAAAGACCTCTGTCCTTCGCCATCTGATTGGCACCATTGATCCCCGGGATTACGCAAAAATTGAACCCATTATGACGAATCTGTTTGGTCTGAACAACGAATACTGGGTCAGTTTTTATAAGGATAAAAACATGTACGATAAGAAATATATTTTCCTGCCGGAAAGCATCCGGGAGGAAAATTTTGTTATGATCCCTGTCCTGAACCGGCGGGGGGTAATGATTCGCTAAGCCGTATTCGGGGGAAAGCCGGTTAATCGGGTCAAAAAGCCGTGAAGACCTTTATTCTTGCGGGTTTCAGAAGATTTTGTATATTAGCGGTTGGAATCCTGCTGAAAATCAACACAAAGCAGGATTTTAACGAAGATGAAACACATGATCCTGTGCAGCACACTTTGCCTGCTGCTTTTTTCTTCCTGCACCAAAACCTGTCCGAATATGAACGATGGCCCGCTCACACCGGAGGAGCGGTTATGGCTCATCAGATCTTCCCGCACCCTGTATTTTGCAAATCAGGCGGGGGATTCCCTGCGGGTTGATGTTGAAGCCCCCGTGTACACCAATGTGCCCATGTCAGATCCGGAATGTGATCATACCGGTAACCAGTATGCCGAACAGGTATATCATTTTACTTCCCTGGGGACCTTCACAACTCACCTGGATCATTATACTGCCGAAGGTGATACACGCTTTGTAAAAGTGGATAATACAAGCCAGGTCTTCCGCTTTGACATCCGGGCGCTGAATTATTATCCGATCTGGATCCATTCCAATGCCAAATACAAGACATTGATGGATTCCGCTGCTTCTACCCCTATCCGGAAAATGTACTATGGTAAGGAAATGGGAATTTTGCGGATAGAGATGCAGGACGGAACCGTCTGGGATCAGCAATAGATCCTGATGTATTAAAATCCTTCATTTATTGAATTGACCTTCGCGGAAAGGACAATTATTTTCGCCGGTAGTTTCTCATGCTGGAACACATTCCTCACCGCAACATTTTTTTTCTGGATATTGAAACAGTGCCGGAATATCCTTCCTACGAGGATATGCCACGGGGGCTCCGGGATTTGTGGAATAAAAAAGCATCCTATTTCTGCGATGAAGACCAGACTCCCGCAGACGTATATTCCCGTGCAGGAATCTATGCGGAGTTTGGGAAAATAGTATGTATTTGCTGCGGCATTTTTACCGCAGATAATTCTGTCAGAATCTGTTCTTATTCGGGGAACGAAGAAAAGACGCTGCTCATACAGTTTTTATCGGCACTGAATGCTTTTTTTTCTGTTCCTGGCAAACGGCTTTGCGCACATAATGGTAAAGAATTTGATTTTCCGTATCTGTGCAGGAGGATGATTATACAGGGATTGAAACTTCCTTCTGCCCTCAGTCTCCAGGGGAAGAAGCCCTGGGAGGTAAGTCATCTGGACACTATGGAATTGTGGAAGTTCGGAGACTTCAAATCCTATACCTCTCTGGCGCTGCTGGCCACGGTACTTGATATTCCCACGCCCAAAGATGATATTGACGGGAGCCGGGTGTGGGAGGTGTACTGGAAGGAAAAAAACCTGGACAGGATCGTTGCGTATTGCCGTAAAGATGTGATAACCATCGCCCAGGTCTTTCGCCGTTTGCGGGGCGAACCTTTATTAGCGCCTGAAGAAATTGAAATATTACCCTGTAAACAGGAAATAATATGACCGCAAGCTAACACCGGTCATGGTATTAGGCCCGAACTTCCGTACCTTTGTTACCAAAACCGGTAATTTATGGCGGCACTGAATGCAATCGGACTGGATATAAAAAAATCCAAAAATCTCTCTGATAAACTGAATGTTCTTCTTGCAAACTACTCCGTTTTCTATCAGAATACAAGGGGGTATCACTGGAATATCCGTGGCGAAAAATTTTTCGAATTACACCTCAAGTTTGAAGAATTATATAACGACCTGCATCTGAAAATTGATGAAGTGGCTGAACGTATTCTGACCCTGGGACACACCCCGGATCACAATTTTTCATCCTATCAAAAATCCTCCATCATCAGGGAAAGCACACAGGTTTCGGACGGAAATAAAGCCGTAAAAAACATTCTGGACTCCCTCACATCCATTATCACCCTGCAACGGGAAATTCTTTCACTTTCCGGCGATGCGGGTGACGAAGGTACCAATGCGCTGATGAGTGATTACATCCGTGCCCAGGAAAAGCTGGTCTGGATGTACTCCTCCTATCTTAGGAAATAACAGGCTGTTAAGTTATTTCTTCCAGATGTTTTTGGGGTTTATCCGCCGGTATATTTCCCAGGATTACCCCCGTAGGCATTTTATTCAGAAAAGTATCCGCCGGATCAAAAAAACCTAAAGAAATACGGAGGTTTTTGTTGTTGATTGGTTTGTATTTTGACGGTTTCATTTCTGCGGGAGAATAGCTATTTTTTTATTTTTACCACGCTATACCTGCTGCAAGTTGGATCCCATCCTTGAAATAGAATCCCTGACTACCGAATTCAAAACGGAAGACAGTCTGGTGAAGGCGGTGAATAGTGTCAGCTTTACGGTTCATAAGGGAGAAACCGTTGGTATTGTCGGAGAATCCGGTTCCGGGAAATCCGTCACTTCCCTTTCGGTGATGCGGCTTATTTCCTCTCCCGGAAAAATTTCTTCCGGAAGAATTTTTTATCACCCGCCGGGAAAGGAGAAGACGGATCTCCTTTCGTTACAGGACGAGGACATGAGGAAATTACGTGGCAATGAAATTGCCATGATCTTCCAGGAACCTATGACCTCCCTAAATCCTGTGCTTACCTGCGGATCACAGGTTGCGGAAGCGCTGATCATTCACAAAAACCTGGATAAAAAACAAGCCAGACAAAAGACCCAGGAGTTGTTCGCAAGGGTTCAGCTTCCGGATCCCTCGCGGCAGTACGATTCATACCCGCATCAGTTGTCGGGAGGCCAAAAGCAACGTGTGATGATTGCCATGGCCATGTGTTGTGATCCGCAACTGCTCATTGCCGACGAACCCACAACGGCACTGGATGTAACCGTGCAGGCGCGAATCCTTGAATTGATGCGGCAACTGCAGCAGGAGAACGGCATGGGGCTGATGTTCATCACGCATGACCTGGGTGTTGTGGCGGAGATTGCCGACCGCGTGGTAGTAATGTACAAGGGAAAAATTGTCGAACAGGGGGAAGTCAGGGAGATTTTTTACCATCCCCGTCATCCCTATACAAAGGGCCTGCTTGCCTGCCGCCCGCCGCTGAACAAGCGGCTCAGCACCCTGCCTGTGGTCAGTGATTTTATGAAGGAAGAGCCGGGGGGTGCATTTTCAGAACTTCCCGGAAGTATTGAGTCTGTAGTTGACAGCAGGGTACAGAGCGGTGATGAAAGGAAACAGCAGCATCAGGTGATGTATGCAAAATCTCCTGTGCTGAGGGTCAGGAATCTCAAAACATGGTTTCCTGTGAGAAAAGGATTATTCGGGAAGACACGAGGGTTTGTAAAAGCAGTTGACGATATTTCTTTTGAGGTTTTTCCCTGTGAGACACTGGGTTTGGTCGGAGAATCAGGGTGTGGCAAGACAACATTGGGCAGAACCATCCTCCGGCTTATTGAGCCCACAGGAGGTGAGGTAATGTTTCAGGGCATGGATTTCTTACAACTCCGGGGAAATGCGCTGAGGAAAATGCGGAAAAGAATCCAGATTATCTTTCAGGATCCCTATTCCTCCCTGAATCCCAGGATGACTATCGGAAATGCGATCCGCGAGCCCATGACCGTACACGGATTACACAAGAACGAGAAGGGAAGAAAAGAAAAAGTGATGGAATTGCTGGATCTTGTGGGTCTGACTGCCGGCCATTATAACAGATTTCCACATGAATTTTCGGGCGGTCAAAGACAGCGGGTTTGTATTGCAAGGGCGCTGGCTCTCCAACCGGAGTTTATCATTTGCGACGAGTCTGTGTCTGCACTTGACGTTTCTGTTCAGGCGCAGGTATTGAACCTTCTGAATACCCTGAAAAAAGAATTCGGGTTTACGTATATTTTTATTTCACATGACTTATCTGTTGTCAAATTTATGAGCGACAGGATGATCGTTATGAATAAGGGAAAAATTGAAGAGATGGGGGACCCTGATGTTATTTATGCCACTCCCCGTTCGGAGTACACCCGCAGGCTCATTTCGGCAATACCGGCCTCCGATCCGGAGGCTGCCTTTTCAAGGAAGAAAACCAACTGAAGGCCTCGCAATCGTTCTCATAACCGGATATTCAGCAGGTATTTTACACACGCTGCGTGTGGATCATTTTACCCGATAAATTTGATACCTTGCCGGTTCTCAGCCGATAATTATGCAGGATGCCAACTGGGCGATTGTAATTCCAATGGCCAATGAGGAACCGGATTTTGAACCTTTCATTACTAAACTAAAGCCGGCTCTCGATGCCTCAGGTGGCGGAAGGGTGTTCCTTATTGTTGATCGTGTGAGCAGGGACAATACTCTTGCCCTGTGCAGAAGCCTGGAAGAAAAAGACCGGCGGTTCACCGCGGTTTGGGCACCGGAAAACAGGAATGTTGTGGATGCGTACATCCGGGGGTACAAGGAAGCGCTCAATGTGAATTGCAGGTTTATTATTGAAATGGATGCGGGTCTTTCTCATGATCCGGCCAGCATCCCGGTATTTCTCAGGTATCTGGAAGGCGGTTACGAATGCGTGTTTGGCAGCCGTTTTATCGGTGGCGGATCAATGGGTGATTCTCCATGGAAACGCAGATGGCTTTCGAAAACCGGTACCCTTCTTTCAAATGTTCTGTTGGGGACAATCCTTCATGATATGACCTCTGGTTACCAGGGGTTCACCAGGGAGGTAGTGGAAAAATTTGTTTCCTACCCGCTGCTTTCAAAAGCACATTTTTACCAGACAGAAATCCGATATTTGCTGAGGAAGAGAAAATCCATAGAGATTCCTATTTCTTACAGGGCGCCATCACCACGAGTTTCGGAAAAGGCAGTAAAGAATTCCCTAACCACCCTGTTGCATTATTTTATTCTTAGGATAACCTTCCGTTCTCCTTACCTGTAATGAACAAGGACACAAGCATCGTTGTTACTTCCATTGCACCACCCAATGCAGTATTACATTCCATCGCCTCCGGTGCGCTGGAGAACAACAGCGGTTTTATAGTTGTTGGAGATACAAAATCCCCGTCGGATTTTTCCATTACCGGTTGCAGGTTTATAAGTATTCAGGAACAAAAAAAACTGTCCTGGAAACTTGCACGGCTGTTGCCGGAAAAACATTACGCACGGAAAAACCTGGGATATCTTGAAGCGAAGGACAGCCAGATTATTGTTGAGACGGATGACGACAATTTTCCCGGGCATGGATTCTGGAAGAGCAGGGATAAGGAAATCACCTGTGAAAAACTTGAGGGTACTGGCTGGGTCAATGTGTACCGGAGGTTTACGCGGTTGAATATCTGGCCGAGAGGATTCCCTCTGGAGAAGATTTTTCCGGAAAGCCATACTGATTCAGGGAATTCCGGTATTCAATACTGCCCTGTTCAGCAGGGCCTTGCGGATGATAATCCCGATGTGGATGCAGTGTACCGGATGACCCTTCCGTTACCGGTTTGTTTTGAACAATCCCGGCCTCTTGCTCTTGGTAAAGGCGCGTGGTGCCCGTTTAACAGCCAGAATACTACCTGGTTTAAGGAGGCCTTTATCCTTATGTATCTTCCGTCGTACTGCAGCTTCAGGATGACGGATATCTGGCGCAGCTTCATCGCCCAGCGGATAGCCTGGACCTGCGGATGGAGCATCCTGTTTCATTCCCCGACCGTCCGTCAGGAAAGGAACGAGCACAATCTGTTAAAGGATTTTGAGGAGGAAATCCCCGGGTACCTGAATAATGCATTGCTTTGTAAGCAACTTGAAGAGTTGGACCTCAGGGAAGGCCCAGTGCACCTGGCGGAAAACCTGTTTCGTTGTTACCGGATGATGGTGAACAAACAATACATATCAGAAAATGAGTTGTTACTCGTTGAATCATGGATCTCGGATATTTCCGGAGGGAAATGATTTATAACAGGATGATTTTTATTTCCGCCACTTACTTGCATGTCTGAAAGGATGAAGAAGACCGTTAGAATTTTTTCCCTGATATTCCTTATTATATTACTGGGAATTGCAGCCATTCATTTCAGTATTATTCAACCCGGGCAAAATAACCGGACACCGGAAAATGTAACGGATAACGCTGCAGCAGATACAGGAGAAACACTTCTTTTCAGGAAATATAACCTGGAGAATAGTGCAGGGCTCGAAAATGTATCAACCCTAACGGACAAAAAGGCCGCCTCCGGAAGATTCAGTTGTAAAGTAGATAAGAATACAGAATATGGGATTTGCATAGTTTACCCGGTAAAAGAAATACTCCATTATCAGGATGCAGGGAGCATCAGCATTAGTGCTGCGGTATGGAGTGAGGATACGGAAGGAATAAGTTGGGTAATTGAAATTAACAGGCTGGACGGCAGTAATATTGCCTGGATGCAGGAGCCCTTTGGCAGCGGGAAACATTTCTGGGATACACTCAACTTTAATTTTTCATTGACCGGCATTCACCTGAATGACAGTATGAAAATTAAAATGTATCCCTGGAATAACAATCATAAAGAAGCATACATAGACAATATCTCCGTCAGAATATTTTCCATTTCCCCAGGCAGGATGAATTTTGATTCCGGGATATACGGCAAGGCATATAACTATTTTAATGACCTTGAAAATTGGGATAATGCATGGGATAAGACAAAATTATCAACGGAGAAATCACATTCAGGCCACTTCTCATCTGTCATGAAAGGAAGTGATTCGTACTCCGTTTCATTCATCTTTGATGTGGATTCGGTCACAACAGACACTCTGAATGGAGTTGGCGTGAGTGTATGGGTGTATCCTGAAGAGGAGGATCCGGATATTACTCTTGTCATGGTAGTCAGGGATCCACTGGGCAATAACCTGTTATGGAAGGGTAAGTCCTCAGGATCCATGCACCTGACCATGGGCAACTGGCAGAAAATAAATGAATATTTTGAATTTTCCGGAGAGGATAAAAAGCTGCTGGATAAAAACAACAAACTGGTATTTTACGTCTGGTCAAAAAATAAAGGGAAAGTATTTGCGGATGATTTTACCATTGTTTTCCGCGATGTTAATGAAGCATTTTCCATCAGGCCTTTTTCGGGTAATGAAAGCCGGATTACATGCGGAGGAAGCTCGGAGGACGGAATATGGCAGTTTTCTTATTTTGATGAGATGACATTCCACAAGGAGGCAACACCATCTGAAAGAACAATGTCTGGTGCACTTTCCAGGAATACATCATTTTATTTCAACCCCGTTTTGCATGGAGATAATTTTCTGGTGTCCTATGCGGATAATCAATTGATATTCCATACCTGGTGTATGGAAAGCAAGACATTCAGACCTTCGGGCAAGACGGTATTCCCCGGTCAAACGGGTTGTTGTTCCTCCGCCATGGTAATGAATTCAGGCACCGATAAAAGCCCGGAGATAATTCTTTCCGTTGAAAAAACATTTTCAATTTACAGGATGAATGACAGGTTACCCAGGAGTTGCAGCGACACGGTTGCAGCAGTAAATATGACTCCGGTTACAAGCGGAAATAATCCTGCAGGTCAGATCAGTGTTTTTGCTGATTTTAATCTGGATGGACAGGTTGAATGGCTGAGAATAGATTCCCTGAACGGATCCTGGAGGCTTTTTGTCATTTCAGGGAATGAACCCGTTCAAATAAGTGAGGGAAAATTTCCACAGGGCTTTCATTTTCGTCAGGAGGCAATTACCTATGGAAAATTTGGTGATGATTGGACCGAAAACCGGCTGGTATGTTTTGACATCATCAATGACAGGATATTTACAACACGGTTTAATCAGAAATCAAAGGAATTTTCGGGAATACAATTTTATACAAATGGTATTGCATTCCTCCGGGGGTCGGATACAAAACTGATTCGTTACCCGGGGGAGAATGGGACAACAGACAGGCTGCTGATTTACAATAACGGAGACCGTTATAGTTTGCTGGAGGGAGTTTTTCAGGAGAACCGTCTCTGTTGTGCATTCAGGATTGCATTCAGGAGGCTTTCCGATCCCGGTCGAAATCCCCAGTTTTCCGAGAGGGCAAATTTTATTCCTGTTAAAATTCCCGGAATATCTTCATGGGGTTTGCTTTCTGTCTCTGATTATGGTTTTCGGCAACAGGGAGGAGAATCCGGGTTGAAGAGAGGTACGGAAATTACCGGAAATAATTCGGTGCAATTATTTTTCCCTGAAACGAAAACGAAATAGAACCAGATGAAAATCCCTTTTGGCATATTCATTTTTTGTGTGGTAATTATTTCTGCATGCAAACAGGATTCTGAGAAGTTCAGTGAAACGGAATTGTTTTCAATCGCCGGATTTCACGGCATGACAAACTGGCCTCAGGAAATGAATGATTCCGTCAAAGTAATTGAGCTGGATTATTTCAATACGGTTCAAACCGGATTCGATATTCCGGGCAGCCGGCAGACAGCTTCTGGCTATTTCACGTTTTCATTTAAAATAAAAAACAAATCTTCAAACCCCGTCCGGTTCAGATATAAAATATATTATCAAAACGAATCCTATAAATTCTTTGAATTTGATTCTTTGAAAAAAAAGGAAAATGAATTCGACAGGGAGAATTTTTACGGTTCCTGGTCGGACTCGTTAATCACTTTCAGGATGACCGAAGAAATCCCCGCTGATGGAGAATATTATACGGTTTACGATTCATTAAAAATCACAGGTAATCCGAGGTTTGAGGAAAAATATTACAACGGACCGGTCAATGGCAGGTGGAAACGAAATCCAAGGGTTGGTCTTTATAGCTTTCTCCTTGCCGTCGAACGGATGAGTGATAACAACAGGAGTTCCATTCCGGATTATATCCGGTCTGTTTCTCAGAAGGACGGAGGCCATTATGTAAATCCCTATTATTATTTTCTATACGGTCCGGGAAGAACGTCTGCTGACGTACTTACCCTGTTTTCTGCAGAAAAACTCAAGGTTATTGCGCATCCCGACCTGGGAGCCGGAATTTTTATCAACGGTGGACATTTTCCGTATGATACGATTCAGAAATATGCCACTCCCCGCTGTGGCTGTGACTCTTTCAGCTATAAGAATGCACCATTCGCCCAGTTTATTCATTTTATTTCAGACGGTATGTCATTCAGGAATATACCACTGATACGGGACGTACTCGGAGAAGGCTATTCAAAGTCAGAATACAACTGGTACCGCAGTTTTACACATGATGATGAACGGATCAGCAGCCGGCCATCAGTAGCAGGAATTCCGTGTCAGAATGTACATTCTGATTCCGCGGGCAGGAAAATAACCCTTATCAATCCGGCATCATCACCCGGTGATCTGAAAAAGGAAAATTCGGGAATCATCAGCCGTAATGGCTTATGCTACGGAAAATTCAGGGTTAAGGCAAAACTCACGGAACTTCTGAACAGGGACAATGTATGGAACGGGATTACCAATGCCATCTGGCTGATCAATCAGCCGGAAGGTACCGGTGAAGGAAAATGGAATAACAGGAGGCCATGTACAAAAGAAGGATACATGGCAAATTATTACGGTGGCAGGGATGATAAGCGTGTGGAAAGCGTGGCATATTCTGAAATAGATTTTGAAATTTTAAAGACTCCATCCTATTGCCCATACCAGGATTTTCCACCGGTGTATCCGGTTCCGGTAGCGGATCCGCACAACAGGACGTCGTGGGATACACCGCTCCCGGATGAAGTCCTGAGGCATGATGGGGACATCACGGTTGCATGCACCAACTGGGACATGGCGTGTTGGCAACCGGATTCTTTTGGAGTGGGGTGTAATCCGGTGGTGTATAATAACCAGGTATTTCAGGCCCACAGGTGGGATCACTGGTACCGGGCTCTTACAGAAAAAACCTATGCTAACGATGATTCTATGTTTGGAGGGGACTATTATTATTTTGAAATCGAATGGAAGCCCACTGAAATAATCTGGCGGGTGGGACCCGAACCGGATGAAATGTACATTGTTGGTTATATGAACGATAAGGTGACAAGTATTCCGGATAATCAGATGTTGCTGATAATTACGCAGGAATTTCACACCACCCGTTGGTGGCCCGGGTCACCCTATAAACAGGAAAACATTCCGTTCCCCGGGAAAAACTACCAGGGGAATATCTATGACATTACCATTGAATAGATTTTTCCGTTTTTATAAATAAACTTCTCTTTTGCCAGATCAGGTAAAAAACAGAACTCCTGTGGTGCTCCGGGTTCTTACAGATTGTATTTAAGAATACACCATATTGCCCTGAATCCGTCTTTCCAGCCGATCTTTTTCCCTTCTTCGTACGTTCTTCCAAAATAGGAGATCCCCACTTCATAAATCCTGACACCTTTCACGCGGGAAACTTTTGCAGTAATCTCTGGCTCAAATCCGAACCTTTTTTCCTTAAGGCGGATGCTTTTAATTATATCAGAGCGGAACAATTTGTAACAGGTCTCCATATCTGTCAGGTTCAGATTGGTGAAAATATTTGAAAGAGAGGTCAGAAACCGGTTTCCCAATGAGTGCCAGAAAAACAAAATCCGGTGTGGGTTTCCACCGATGAACCTTGAACCGTAAACAACATCCGCAAAGCCGTCAACAATAGGTTTGAGTAACAGGTTGTATTCACCGGGATCATATTCAAGGTCTGCATCCTGTATAATCAGGTACTCACCGGTTGCCATTTGAATTCCTGTGTGAATGGCTGCACCCTTTCCTGAATTTTTTTGATGTTGACACAGCCTGAAATCCATTCCCGGATATTTCATAAAAAAATCCTCAACCTGAGATACGGTATGATCCGTTGAGCAGTCATTGACAATAATGAATTCTTTCCTTATATCGTTCAATAATTGAACTTTCCGGATCTTATCCAGAATGAGGTAAATGGTTTTTTCCTCATTGTAGCAGGGTATAATAATGGAAAGCTTCAAGGGTACTCCGTGGTTCTGTTTGATGCGTTAGCAGGGTAAATATACTGGAATCAATTCGCAACTACCAAACGGTAGTACCTTTCGTAATAATCCAGGGTACAAAATCGTATCATTGCAATATGAAGTATCCCCGGATTTTATGGCTATTCCTGATCTCAGGCTATATTCAGGTTTTTTCGGGATGTATCACAAAGGATGAAGTGGTGTACAGGGATGATTTCGAAAAAACCGATGACGGATCGGGGAGATACCTGGTGAACCGGAAGTTTGCACATTCGGGCGACCATTATGTAGTCATTGGGCCGGGACATCCCTTCAGTCCGGGTTATGAGCGTAAACTCTCGGACATAACCTCTGTTCCTTTCCGCAGGATTGATATAGCCGCCTGGATCCGAATTGAAAATCCTGCGGCGGAGGCTTACTTTGTGTTAAGTATTGACAGCGGATCAAGCCCCGTATATTACCAGGCAAAAAGCAGTAAAGACGAGAGGCCATACAGGGGTGAATGGACCAGAACCTTCAACAGTATATATTTACCGGCAGGCATAAATCAGAATTTTATTTTGAAAGTATATTTCTGGAACAAGGACACTATTCCCTTTTATATTGACGACCTCGAAATTCACATGATCCGGTAATGGATTAATCCTTCCGGTCCATTTCGACATTCGATTCCCCAATAATATACAATGGCCGCTTTCTGATATTTCCACTCATCCTGCTGATGTATTCTCCGATAATTCCAATAGAAATAAGTTGTACCCCGCCAAGAAAAAGTAAGGATATCATGATTGACGTCCATCCCGGAACATAATCTTTTGTAATGAAACGGGAATACAGGGCGTATAAAATCAGAATAAAGGAAATGCCTGATACAAAAAAGCCCGCAAAAGTTGCGAACTTTAAAGGAACATTAGAAAATGATGTAATCCCGTCAAGAGCAAATCGAAGCATCTTCCGGTAGGTATAACCGGTTTTACCGGCATTCCTCTCGTCGCGGGCATACTCAATATACGTTTGGCGGAAGCCAATCCATGCTATTTGTCCACGGAGAAATTTATGCTGTTCGGGCATCTGTTTGAGGATGTCGGCAATTTTCCTGTTAATAATTCTGAAATCGCCGGTATCCACGGGAATATTAACGGATGTAATTCGTTTCAGAATCCTGTAAAATAATTTTGCAGTATATTTTTTTAAAAAATTTTCACCTGCACGTGACCTTCTTTTTGCATAAACCACCTCATAACCTTCATTCATTTTATTCCACAAATCCCGAATCAGTTCGGGAGGATCCTGCAGGTCGGCATCAATAATGGTTATTGCCTGTCCGACAGCATGATCCAGGCCTGCCATAACGGCGATCTGATGGCCAAAATTCCTGCTGAAGTTGATGTATTTTACCTTTGAATCTTTTTTAGCAAGATCACGAATCAACGCCATGGAATTATCACGGCTGCCATCATTAATAAAAATCAGTTCATACGAAACAGAAAGATCAGTACATATTTTACTGAGCCTTTCATGTAGCAGGGAAATATTCTGCCCTTCGTTGTAAACAGGAAGAATGACGGAAAGCTGGATATCCATTTAAAAAAGATTAGTCAATTGTCATTTCCGGAACATTTTCCGGAACTTCCAGTTTTCCGGCCGTAGCTTTTTTTATTTCGTCAACACTTACACCCGGTGCCCGTTCGAGCAACCGGAATCCGCCTCCCGGTTTTACTTCTATTACTGCCAATTCGGTAACAATTTTCTTAACGCAATTCTTACCGGTAAGTGGCAGGGTACATTCTTTCAGCAGTTTTGATTCTCCGGCTTTATTGACATGCTGCATGGCAACAATGATGTTCTTTGCTGATGCCACAAGGTCCATGGCACCTCCCATACCCTTTACCATCTTACCGGGAATTTTCCAGTTTGCAATATCACCGTTTTCGCTGACTTCCATGGAACCGAGAATGGTCAGATCCACTTTTCCGGCACGAATCATTCCGAAGCTCATCGCGGAATCGAAAAATGCCGATCCCGGAACAGTAGTGACGGTTTGTTTGCCTGCATTTATCAGGTCGGGGTCTTCCTCGCCTTCGAAGGGGAAGGGCCCCAAGCCCAGTAAGCCGTTTTCTGATTGCAGCACTACATTAACTCCTTCGGGAATATAATTGGCAACCAGGGTAGGAATTCCGATGCCAAGATTCACATAATAACCGTCTTTAATTTCTTTTGCACTTCGTTTTGCAATTCCGTTTTTGTCGAGCATGATCTGGTATTGTTAATTTGAAAACAGCGTTAAATCATCAGGGTCTGTAGGATCTGCTCATGACTGATTGCCAGGGCTGAAACAGATGCAGTTTCCTCTGTGATTTATGCCATTCAGGTATTCTTTTTTCTCACGGTTCTTTGTTCAATTTTTTTCTCGTAGTTTTTCCCCTGGAAAATCCTGTGCACGTAAATTCCCGGGGTGTGAATGTTGTTGGGATCCAGTTCTCCGGCAGGCACCAGTTCCTCCACCTCGGCAATGGTGGTTCTGCCCGCCATTGCCATCAGGGGATTAAAATTGCGTGCTGTTTCCTTATAAATCAGGTTGCCGAATGTATCTCCCTTCCAGGCTTTAACCAGGGCAAATGGAGCATCAAATGCATATTCAAGCAGGTAATCCTTACCGTTAAAGTTTCTCACCTCTTTGCCGGCCGCAACCTCTGTTCCCACGCCGGCAGGAGTATATACGGCAGGCATGCCATATCCCGCAGCAAGGCAGCGCGTAGCCAGCGTTCCCTGAGGCATAAGTTCCACCTCAAGTTCACCGTGCAACAATTGCCTTTCAAATTCTGCATTTTCTCCTACGTATGAGGCGATCATTTTTTTAATGAGCTTGTGTTGAAGCAACAATCCCAATCCGAAGTCCTCTACGCCGGCATTGTTGGAAATACAGGTAAGTCCACTGACTTTTTTCTTTATCAGTGCTGTTATCAGGTTTTCGGG
>JADZBN010000032.1 GCA_020852075.1 Bacteroidia bacterium | reverse complement strand
TACTCTGACAGGTAATGGAGCGGACCCGGAAGCATGGAGAACCCTGCCAAAAATTTACGCAGTCCTGCTGGTTGTATCCTGCCTTATTTTCTTGTTGGGAACAGCCAATAAAAAGCCACCGGAATCCAAAACCATGGCCCAGCGGCTGTCCCCATTAAAGGAAGTCAGGGTATGGCGTTTCGGATTGTATTATTTCTTCGTGTTTGGAAGCTTCGTTGCTCTCGCACAGTGGCTCATTCCCTATTATGTGAATGTATATTCTATGTCCATCGTAACAGCAGGGTATATGGCATCGGTATTCAATTTACCAGTTGCAGTCATGCGTGCGGCAGGTGGCTGGATTTCCGATAAATATGGAGCCAGGCTGGTACTGTTATGGGTGTTTGGAACGTGTATCGTTTGCCTGTTTTTTTTATTTATGCCCAGAATGGAAATCCGTGCACCGGGTCAGGGCATCATGGCCACCAGACAGGGTACAGTAACTTCGGTCAGCAGCAATGAAATTGTTGTCGGTGAGGACAGTTATTTCCTTCAGAACAAAAGTGGTGATTCATCACAGGTGTCTATCCGGCTCGGTATTCATAATGATGAGGAAGGATTTTTACTTCTTCCGACCGCCACACTGCAACAGGAACCTCTGGTAAGAGCCGGGGATACGGTGAGTAAGGGGCAACTGCTAGCCAAGGGGATCACCCATATCTATTTTCAGGCGAACCAATGGATTTTCACCGGGTTGATTTTTATTATTGCTATAATGATGGGATTCGGGGGAGCTGCGGTGTATAAGCATATTTCCGATTATTATCCGGCTTCCATTGGGACAGTCGGTGGAATTGTGGGTGTCCTGGGAGGCCTCGGCGGATTTTTTGGTCCATTATTGTTCAGTTATATACTCAATGCCTCCGGTGTCTGGACCACCTGCTGGATGTTGCTTGCCATCATTGGAGCTGTTTGTATTGTATTGCAGCGCATTGCCATAAAAGCAGTTATCAGAGCCCAGGAACAGGAATCATGATTGAAATATCCTGATATTGGCTCTGTGAAGGGCAGTGCAGATCCGATACAAAATTTCATCGTCCCGTGAGGATGATTTGCTTTAAAGTACTGCTATGTTGCATATGAAAATAAAATAGGACCATCAAAGCAAGATTTATAAATCAGCTAAAGAGCCTTTCACCTGCATATTTTGCGCTGGTAATGGCTACCGGTATAATTTCCATCGCTGCCTTCCTGATGGAAATGAAAACCATTGCCATCGTCCTGTTCATTCTGAACAACATTTTCTTTTTTGTTCTATGGCTGTTAACGATTCTCAAACTGATATACTTTCCCAAAGAAATCATTCAAGAGATAACAAGCCACATGCAGGGGCCGGGGTTTTTTACCACGGTAGCCGGTACCTGTGTACTGGGCAGTCAGTACATTCTGATGTTCGGAAGCTTTACAGAAGCATTACTGCTTCTCATCCTTGGCGGATTATTATGGGTTTTTCTGACATATCTCATTTTCACCACCCTCACCACAAAGCCGGATAAACCCACGCTTGACAAGGGAATAACGGGAGCCTGGCTCACCGCCATTGTGGCTACACAGTCGGTTGCCATACTCAGCGCCTTAATTGCCTCACATATTATCCAGCCCTACCGGATCGAGGTAAACTTTTTTGCCTTATCCATGTGGCTTTGGGGAGGCATGTTCTACATCTGGATGATTTCTCTGATATTTTACCGTTATACATTTTTCAAATTTGCCCCCGATGACCTTGCACCTCCTTACTGGATCAATATGGGGGCTATGGCCATTTCAACCCTTGCCGGCTCATTATTGATACTGAATTCTCCTGATGCACCATTTATCCAGTCCCTGCTTCCATTCATTAAGGGATTTACGGTTTTTTACTGGGCCACAGGAACCTGGTGGATTCCCATGCTGATTATCCTTGCCGCATGGAGGCACCTTTACAAAAGATATCCGTTGAAGTATGACCCACTGTACTGGGGGGCGGTTTTCCCTCAGGGAATGTACACCGTCTGTACATACCGTATGGCCGAGTCCCTGCATCTGCCTTTTCTCAAACCGATCTCTCACGTATTTATTTATATTGCCCTGTTTGCCTGGATTCTTGCTTTTTGGGGGATGTTACGTAATTTAGTGTCCTCTGTCCTGGTCTCCTCCTCCAAATAGAGAATGGGGGCTGTTTTCGAATAAATTTCAGGTAAAAAAGGTCATATTCGGAACTGATGGGAATCATACTTTGACCTTATCAGGGCAGGTAAATTTGCGATAGTTTCAAATTATCAAAAAAACCGCTATGAATAACATATTTGAAAACGGGGAAAACAAGAATCCCGATTATATAAAAAGGTTCGTCGAAAAAGACGCTGAGGATGTCCAGGTGTATTCACCCATGGATCCGCCGGATGCTTATAAACCACAGGGTGTTGATCCGGTACCCTATGAAGAACTGCATCCCTTGCTTCAGTTATTTATGGACGAACATCAGAATACCCTGAAAAAGATCGCTGAATTCGAACAGAATTTACTTCAGATAAAAAAGGAAGGAATAAACCGCGACAGTAACAAAAAGCTCGGGGAATTTTTTGCATTTCTGGATGATAAAATCGTCATGCACAATCTGAAAGAGGAACGGGTATTATTCCCTTTCATCCATGACCGCATGATAGACCATGGTGAGCACGGAACTGGACCGGTGCCGGATACGGCAGTGGATATGCTGGAGAACGATCATATAAAAATGATGGAACTGGGAACTCTGACCTTCAGCCTGATGGGACTTGCCTCCCGTATTACCGACCGGGTTTCCTATCTTCTGATTATTGATACCGCCATAGAACAGGGGCTTTCACTTGTGGAACTCCTCCGCCTGCACATCTTCAGGGAGGACAATGTGGTATTTCCACTCGCACATAAATATTTATCCCAAAAGGATTATGAGGATATTACCGGGCAGATGAAAAAATATTTTTCGATTCAGTTGCCTGTCAAAGTGTAACCTGCAGAAGTACCGGACATGCTGACTGACCAATACAACCGCGTCCACAATTATCTCCGGATTTCACTCACGGATAAATGCAACCTGCGCTGCACCTATTGCAATCCCATTGATTTACCGCGCGGATATTTTTCTCATTCTGTCAAAATGTCTCCGGATGAAATTGAAATTATTGCAGGAATATTTGTAGCACAGGGCATTAAAAAAATCCGGCTTACCGGTGGCGAGCCACTTGTCCGTAAGGATGCGCATGAAATCATGCACCGCCTGGCAAAGCTTCCGGTGGAGCTCTCCATTACCACCAATGGTGTATTCGTACATGAATTTATTGACACTTTCAGGGAATCGGGAATTAAATCGGTCAACGTCAGCCTTGACACGCTAAAAAGTAAAAAGAACCAGATAATTACCGGAAGGGATGTCTTCGAAAAAGTCCGGGATAACATCCGTCTCCTGCTGGAACATAATTTTCATGTAAAGATTAACACGGTAGTCATCCGTGACGTGAATGAAAAGGAAATTCCGGATTTCGTTGCCTTGACAAAAGACGAACCATTGAATGTCCGCTTTATTGAATTCATGCCGTTTGCAGGAAATCACTGGACAAAAGAAAATGTATTTTCCCACAAGGAGATCCTGGATTTAATTTCCCTGCAGTACCGGTACGTACCATTGCATAACGACATACATGACACCGCCATAAAGTACAAAGTCCCCGGCCACCAGGGAACCTTTGCCATCATCAGTACCATGAGCCGGCCGTTTTGCAGCGGCTGCAACCGTCTGCGGCTGACTACCGACGGTAAAATGAAGAACTGCCTGTTCTCAAAAAGTGAAGCGGATATTTTAGGCGCCCTGCGGCAGGGACAGGATATTGTTCCTCTTATTAAACAATGTGTCTGGGAGAAAGAGGAAGCCCTGGGTGGCCAGTTTACCACCATTCAAAAAAACCCCGATGCCTCTAAGATTCAAAACCGCAGTATGATTCATATTGGAGGTTAATCAAAAAATCATTGCATGCGCATTTTACTTACCGGTGCCAACGGCTATATCGGAAGGCGTATTTTACCCGTATTGGTGGAAGCGGGACATGATGTGACATGCGTTGTCAGGGATAAAAAGCGTTTTAAACTTCCATCCGGCCTTGAAACCAGAATTCAAATTATTGAATACGATTTTCTTCATCCTGAAAATGCCATTGAGCATTTTAATAAAAAGCAATTTGACGCGGCTTATTACCTGATTCACTCACTGGGCGATACCTCTACCACACTGAAGGAATATGAAAAACGCGCCGCCGGCTGTTTTGTCCTGGTAGCCACACTGACTCAGGTAAAACAGGTAATATACCTGAGCGGAATCAGCAATCAGGAAAACCTTTCAAGGCACCTGATGGCAAGAAAGGAAGTAAAAGACATACTGATCCAATCAGAAATTCCTTACACCATTTTTGAGGCTGGTATCATCGTGGGATCCGGAGGTATTTCATTTGAAATTATCCGTGACCTGACAGAAAAATTTCCGCTCATGATTGTTCCGAAATGGCTGAAATCAAAATGCCAGCCCATCGCAATCCGGAATGTAATTTACTATCTCGAACATTGTCTTCATAATGAAAAAACCTATAACCGGGTATTTGAAATTGGCGGGCCGGATGTGCTTACCTATAAGCAAATGTTATTGGAATTTGCCGCGGTACGGAAATACAAACGAGTAATCATTACCCTCCCTTTTGTATTTCCCAGACTTTCGGCATTATGGATATTCATGAGTACGTCCGCCAATTATACCATTGCGAAACAACTGGTAGGCAGTATGGAGCACGATGTGGTTTGTAAGGAGTTTTCCATCAGGGATATTATCCCGCAGGAATTGATCTCATACCGTGATGCCATTAAAATGGCCTTCGAACGGATTGAACAAAATATGGTCATTTCAAGCTGGACGGATGCAGCATCCAGCAGTCTCACCAACCTGGATGTCAGCCAGTATATTGAAGTACCGGTGGATGGTTGTTTTCAGGATCGTAAATGGATTGAAATCAGCAAGGACAGCATCGAGGAGGTCTCCAACCGGTTTTTCGGAATCGGGGGTAATCAGGGCTGGTATTACGCGGATAAATTATGGCGCATGAGAGGCCTGTTGGATAAACTGGCCGGCGGTGTGGGCATCAGCCGGGGAAGACGCAGTGAAGTGGATGTTCAGCCCGGCGATACAATTGATTTCTGGAGGGTATTGGTAGCTGACCGGAAAAATCATCGCTTATTGCTGTTCGCAGAAATGAAACTGCCCGGAGAAGCCTGGCTGGAATTTTCCATCATCAACAATGAAAACCGGTCAATTTTTAAACAGACCGCCACATTCCGGCCGAAAGGAGTCATGGGAAGAAATTACTGGTATGCTATGCTTCCATTTCATTTCTTCATATTCAGGAATATGTTGAAACGTATTGCGGGAAAAGATTAAATCCTAAAAGTCAATTACAGTTTGAATCATGATTTCGGTACAAGAAGCGTTACATAAAATCAGGGAACATTGTACGGTGAGACCTCCGGTCCTGCTCCCTTTGCATGAGTCAGGCGGATTTGTACTTGCCGAAAACATCGCAGCCCCCACAGATTCACCTCACTTTAATCAATCTGCGATGGATGGTTACGCATTTTCCTATGATGACTGGGATGGCAACTCCGACCTTACCGTAAGCGGCGAGGTACAGGCAGGCAATAATTATTCCGAACCGTTGAATCCACATAGCGCTGTACGGATATTTACAGGCGCCGCCTTACCTTCAGGTACTGATACCGTTGTCATTCAGGAAAATGTCCTGAAGAAAAACGGAAGTATCTGCATAAAAGATTCTAAAATCATCAAGGGAAGCAATGTAAGACTGACAGGATCACAAACCAGAAAAGGAGAAATTGTATTTCAGGAAGGTCACCTTCTGACGCCTGCTTCCGTTGCCTATCTGGCGGAATTTGGAATTCAGAAAGTCAGCGTATATTCAAAACCCGTAATATCCATCATCAATACCGGTAAAGAATTGCTGCATCAGGGAGAAAAAAGGGAAGCGGGAAAAATTTATGAATCCAATTCATTCGGGTTAAGAGCGGCTCTGGAACAAATGCACATTTCACCGGATTCTGTTGAAATGGCAGATGATGATGAAAGGGCTATCGAAAAAGCCATTCGCAACCGCCTGAGGTCAGATATACTGATTCTGACGGGTGGCGTATCCGTCGGTGATTATGATTTTGTCACCTCGGCTTTGGAAAAATGCGGTGTTAAATTGGTATTCCATAAGATTCGTCAAAAGCCCGGCAAACCATTGTATTTCGGGGTACTCGGGCAAACCCTTGTTTTTGGTTTGCCTGGCAATCCCGCTTCAGCGCTCACCTGCTTTTATGAGTATGTATCAGAAGCCATTAGCTGCCTGACTAAAAAAACATATTTCAAAAGGATACATCTTCCACTTGCGGAAAGTTTTTCTAAGAAGCCGGGTGTTGCTGTTTTTCTTAAGGGAAAAATAAATGGAAATACAGTTTCAGTCCTTGCAAACCAGGAAAGCTATAAATTGAATTCCTTTGCATCCGCTGATTGCCTTATTGAACTGGATGAGGCAATGGATCGTATTAACACAGGGGACCTGGTACGTGTTTTACAGATTTAAAATCCGTATATTGGTATAAGCGATAGAATTAATACTATGAAATCATTCCAACTGAACCCATTACAGACGGAATTTAGGAAGAAATTATCATGAGAGTAAATGTTCTTGTCTTTGGACAAATTGCAGAAATTACGGGATCCGTAAGCCTGGAGATGAAGGATACAAAGGATACCAACGAATTGGTTCAACGGTTAATCACGGATTATCCAAAACTAAAATCCATTGAATATTCCCTTGCAGTTAACCGGAATATTGTCCGGGAAAACACCAAACTGAAAGATCAGGATACTGTCGCGCTCCTTCCGCCATTCTCGGGAGGCTAATTGAAAACCATGGAAAGTCAATATCACTACGAGAGATACATCCGGCAGGTGTTGCTGAATGAACTGGGAACTTCCGGGCAGGACAGGTTATCCATGGCTAAAGTGCTTGTCATCGGAGCGGGCGGATTGGGTTGTCCTGCCCTGCAATATCTTGCTGCCGCTGGTGTTGGCACTATTGGGATTCTGGATTTCGATCATGTGGAATTATCGAATCTTCAAAGACAGCCTTTGTATGATCCGGAAGATACAGGCAAGGCCAAAGCAGTTTGTGCTGCAAATAAATTAAAACGGTTCAATCCCGGAGTTCAATTCAACACTCATAACCTGAAACTATTGCCTGCCAATGCGCTTGAGATAATCAGGCCTTATGATATTGTTATTGATGGTACGGATAATTTTGCCACCCGTTACCTGGTGAATGATGCCTGCCTAATTCTCAGCAAGCCGCTGGTGTACGGAGCCGTTCTCCGGTTTGAGGGCCAGGCGGGAGTTTTTAACCTTGCAGATACGGAATCGGGAATTAAAACCAACTACCGGGATTTGTTTCCAAAACCTCCGGCACCCTCCTCTGTTCCATCCTGCAATGAGGCAGGTGTTCTGGGTGTATTACCGGGAATCATCGGAACCATGCAGGCGGCAGAAGCCATTAAAATTATTGCCGGATTGGGACAGCCTTTGTGCAATAAAATACTTTCAATAAATATTTCGACTAACCTCTTTTATGAATTCAGCATATCACCGCTAACCGACCAAATCGTACAGGGACCCAAAAGTCCGGAGGAATTATTGAATTTTGATTACGACTGGTTCTGCGGAATGGATACTGTGGATTTGGAAATAAGCTGTGATGATTTTGACCGCCTGAGGAATGACGGCGAATTAATCATCATTGATATACGGGAAAGGGGTGAATTGCCGGAGGTGAACGAGTTTGATTTCATGCAAATTCCATCGGGAGAGTTGGAAGAAGCATTCACAGAACCATTATACGGGAAAAAAGTTGTGTTGTTCTGCCGGTCAGGTAATCGCAGTATCAGGGCGGCAGAGATGCTGAAGAAGAAATTTCCTGCCTGCCGGATATACAGCCTCACCGGCGGCATTGATACCTGGAAAAGGCACCAGGGCAGATTGGTTACAAAATAAATATGACAAAGGTAAAGACCAAAAATGTTTTCGTTGACGGAGCTGTTTCACCGGTATTTATCGGGGAATCCATTGGAAAGCATACCACTAAAAGAAATATCGGTGCTCACAGCATTTTTCTCGGCCAGGTCCGGAACGATGACATAAAAGGCCGTGAAGTGGCTGCCATTGAATACACTGCATACCGTGAAATGGCAGAAGAAAAATTCCATGAAATCCGGGAAGATGCCTTTGCAGGGTTTCCGCTGATCTGTATGCATATTTATCACAGCCTGGGAAAGGTGGCATCGGGGGAAATCAGTTTGTTTGTTTTTGTTTCCGCCACTCACCGCAAGGATGCCATTCATGCCTGCGAGGAAATAGTCGAACGTATTAAGAAGGAAGTCCCGGTATGGGGAAAAGAAATATTTGCGGATGAAGGATACCAATGGAAAACAAACAGTTGATACTGCAACAGCGGATACGTCCGGAGAGAACAATCCCTCCGAAAGCCTTACAAATGTTTCAATAAACAGATTTCAGATGTCAATGTGTAATTACTAATTCATGATAGATATTACAGG
>JADZBN010000031.1 GCA_020852075.1 Bacteroidia bacterium | reverse complement strand
TTCCAGCCTTGGTTTCTGACAGGAAGATCTGGTCAGCTCCGGATATCAGGGAAGAATGAATGGTACTTAATTCCTGCAGGATTAATACCCCCGTTTGCTGATTGAATTTTTGGCCGGTAATCAGGATCTGGGTTTAGGTCAATGTTAAAAAATATCAAATCCCTGCCTGGAAATTTAACATCAGAACAGCAACCTTCTGACACAACATTAATGAAAATTTTCAGGAATCCGGCTGCTCTTTGCATCCTTTCACTTGATGTACTCCTTCTGACTCTTCAGTCATGTACCAAGAATACACTGGATGAAAATGTTACTACCGATTATATATCATTCTTTCCATTAAAAAGTGGAAACTGGTATATTTATAATGCGGATTCCATTGTTCATCATGAAGCCGATGATGTGTATAACCTTGACACCAGTATAACGGCATATCATTTTCAGGTTAAGGAGCAGATTGATTCATCCTACACCGATGCTACGGGAAAGCAGGTGTATATTGTCTTACGGTACAGAAGGGACGACAGCCTGTCTGTATGGACCCTGATGAATGTATGGACAGAAAGTGTGGATAAGTCCTCTGCCCAACGGGTAGAAGATAATATCCGTTATATCAAACTCGCCTTTCCGATTGATTCAAGGTCAAGATGGAATGGAAATGCGTACAACAATTTTGGTGATGAAGAATACTATTATGACAATATTTTTACGCCAGGATCGACAGGAATACTGGACTTTGACTCAACAGTTACCGTCGTTCAGAATGATTTTAGCTCCATGGTCAATAAAATTTATAAAGCAGAAATTTATGCGAAATACGTGGGTATGATTTCAAAACAATCTGACAGCGTAAGCACAAGTTATCTGCCCAATGGCTCAATATTGATTTTAAATGGTACAGAATACCGACTGACATTACAATCCTACCAACAATAATTCCCGTTATGAAATATTCCTGGATGTTGTTATGCCTCCTATGGGCGACAGAAACAGGTGCGCAGCAACCCAAGTTTTTTATCCGGTTTACCGATAAAAATAATTCCTCCTATACGATCTCATCACCTGGCGCATTTCTCAGTGCAAAGGCCATTCAGCGGCGAATAAACCAGGGGATACCCGTTATCCAGAATGATCTGCCTGTGAATTCATGGTATATTGACAGTGTTCGTAATACCGGAGCTGTTATTCTGAATCCATCCAAATGGCTGAACGGAGTTTCTGTTTCCTGTGATTCGACTGTCCTTTCAGCCATTCAGGCGCTTCCCTTTGTTCAAAGTATTGTGGAAGTGCGCAGGATGGCCAGAAACGCGGAAGGTAAAGTCCGCAAATTCAGGGAAACGAATATTCCGTTGAATACTCCTCCGGCTATGCTAATAGCTCAAAACCTGAACTACGGAAGTTCTTACAATCAAATCCACCTGATGAACGGGGAATACCTCCATGATCATGGATTTCTGGGCGACGGCATGACGATTGCTGTTCTGGATGCGGGATTTTACTCGGTAGATACCCTCCCTGCCTTTGACAGTCTCAGAATATCGGGGAATATTCTTGGCACCCGGGATTTTGTCGCTGGCAATGATTCTGTATATGAAGACGATACGCATGGAATGGAAGTATTATCCTGTATTGCGGGAAATATTCCGGGAGAACTTGTTGGTACCGGCCCGCATGTCAAGGTCTGGTTGCTGCGTTCGGAGGATGTGTCCAGTGAATATCCTGTGGAAGAATACAACTGGGTAACGGCTGCCGAATTTGCAGATAGTGTGGGCGCTGATATTATTTCATCATCCCTGGGATATACAGAATTTGATGATTCCACGATGAATCATACCTATGCCGATATGAATGGGCATACCTGTCCCTCATCTGTTGGAGCCAATATCGCTGCGTCCAAAGGAATGTTGGTGATCACCAGTGCGGGAAACAACGGATTTATGCCATGGCATTACATCAGTGCACCGGCAGACGGGGACAGTGTCATGGCGGTAGGTGCAGTGGATTCGGCCGGGTATAAGGCAGGGTTCAGCAGTTGGGGACCATCCTCCGACGGTGATATCAAACCCAACGTGGCAGCCAAGGGGCTCCAGACAACCATTTCCTACCCGGACGGCAGTATCGGTACTGGAAACGGAACCAGTTTTGCATGTCCGGTGCTTGCAGGTGCGATTGCCTGCCTTTGGCAGGCGCACCCGGGGAAGACTGCGCGGGAGGTGTTTGACGCTGTGGAAAAAAGTTCGGGTTATTATCAGAATCCGGGTGATTCCCTGGGATATGGAATTCCCGATTTCATCACTGCAGATCTGTTGCTTGTAAATCCGGAATTAAATCTGCCTTCATCAAGGGAAGCACTTAGTATTTATCCTAACCCATTTGAAAATTATTTTGATTTCAAAGTGTATTCAGCTACAAAATCGGACATGCTGCTGCAGGTGTTTGATGCTCCGGGAAAATGTGTGTTTGAGAAAAGCTATCCCCTGATGGCAGGACAGCTAAACACGCTAAGGGCTGATTCACTCGGTAAATTGAAAAGCGGAATTTATTTTATCAGGCTAACTCTTCCCGATCAGGTGTTACAGAAAAAAGTCATCAGGCTGTGAGCACCTTATTTCATTTCTGAAAACACCTGTTCGATAGCATCCGCAAGCCTGCGGTCTTTTTCGGTTACAATGTCGCCTGCATCGTGGGTGCAGAGGGAAATATCCACCACATTCCAGGAATTACTCCATTCTGGATGATGGTTCATTCTTTCAGCAATGAATGCAACACGCATCATAAAGGTAAAGGCATGCCCAAAATCCCGGAATTCAAAGTGTGCTTTTAACCTGTTGTTTTCTTCTTTCCACATGTCTATCGTCAATTTTCAGAAGTGTTAGTCAATTATTGATTAATCGGCAAAAATCCTTTAAGGATTTTATCAGTACGAATTTTATTAATGAATTCCCCGTGCTGCAAGGTACCTTTCGGCATCGAGAGCTGCCATACAACCCGTTCCCGCAGCAGTAACTGCCTGTCTGTATATTTTATCCGCAACATCACCTGCCGCAAAGACTCCTTCAATATTCGTTTTTGAGCTCCCTGCAACTGTCTGGATGTATCCTGTTTCGTCCATCTTTATCCAACCCTTAAAAATATCTGAATTGGGTTGGTGGCCTATTGCCACAAAGAATCCCGTAACGGGAATAATACGCTCCTCGCCGGTCCTGACATTTTTTACACGTACGGCCTCAACGGTTTTTCCGCCCATTACTTCCAGGGTTTCATGATTCCATAAGACCTCTATATTTGCGGTATTCTGAACACGGTGCTGCATGGCTTTGCTGGCACGCATTTCATCCCTGCGAACTATCATATAAACTTTTTTGCAGAGTTTTGCCAGATAGGTTGCCTCTTCCGCAGCCGTATCACCAGCCCCCACAATAGCCACTTCCTGTCCCCGGAAAAAATATCCGTCACAAACAGCACAGGCAGAGACTCCAAAGCCATTTAACCTTTGTTCAGACTCAAGCCCCAGCCATTTCGCGGAAGCACCGGTCGCCAGGATTACTGAATCTGCCGTAATAACTTTCGTTTCATCTATGATAACCTTATGTACCGGCCCTGAAAAGTCCACCGAAGTAGCATATCCGAACCTGATATCAGCGCCGAACTTTTCTGCCTGTGCCTTGAAATCTTCCATCATATCCGGCCCCATGGTACCCTTTGGATAGCCCGGATAATTTTCAACTTCTGTCGTAATGGTGAGCTGTCCGCCCGGCTGCAGCCCCTGATAGAGAACCGGTTTCAGGTCTGCACGTGCCGCATAAATTGCTGCCGTATATCCGGCAGGGCCCGAACCTATGATCAGGCAACGGACATGTTCTTGAGAATCTGACATATTGAAGTAATCCCGGGTATTAAATGGGATGCAAATTTACACATCCCGCAGAATTAATGTACACATTCCCATACGGGGTTGAATCACAAAATATTAAAATGAAGTCCAGGGGAACTACTGTGCGAAAACTGTATCGTATGTGGAATTATATGCACCCCAAATACCCAGGCCCCCATGAATATTGGATGTGACGGGCGCTGGCGAGGCAAAGGGATTCCCGTTGTTTGATACCTGGGTTTCCTCAGTCCTCCAGAATTCAAAATGATTTCTGTCAATGGTACTGAATTTTACAACAATTGTATCGCCACGTTTGTAGAAAAATGCCTCATCATTGGTATCATCCTCTTTCTGGGAATAGGGGGCGTGTCCCCTTAAAAAACTAAGGTCAAAGCTTTTCCCGTTAATAAATTTATCTTCAAACACCGAACCGCCTTCGGGTGCATAGAAGGTGGTATCCTTGACCTGTCCTTTCAACTCCCCGTAGGTATAAACATTGATTCTTTTTGCAAACCACCGGTAGGCATTACCCAGGGTGTCAGGATCGGTGAGGTGGGCCCAGACAAAACCCAGTGAATCCCTGTTCCCGTCAACCTTCCACCAGACTGAGTCCAGTGGAACCGGTGCGGGCATAAACGTGGATGCAGTAAGCGTTTTGCCCTCCACGTCAATATGCAGGGTATACGTTTTCCCTGTTTGTCCAATGATAGCACCGGAATAATAAACACCATAACCGGGTACCTGTGAAAGCGTATCCGTTACCGATCCGTCTGATACTATTACGACAGCTCCCGTTACGGTATTTTGAATAAACCCGTTTGTATGAATGGTGCCAAAGAAGGGCAGTGTCCTTGACAGTACCAGAACAGGAGAACCGCCCGCCTCAATATAACCTTCGACGACGAGTTCTTCAGACGCCCGTGGAATATCTACGGTGACATTCTTTTCGCATCCCGCAAAAACCAACAGAACCAAAAGGAGTTGAACAGCAGAAATTTTAAGAATATTCGGTCTCATTTTCTCAGATTCGATACAACATGAATTGATCAGAAAGTAAAATTATAGGTTACACTCGGCAGGATGGGAAACAGCGATATCTGTTTTGCTTCAATACCAATGGTTTCACCTTCAATTTTTTTATCAAAGTATATGATATAAGGATTATACCGGTTATACACATTAAACACACTGAAATTCCAGCTTGATTTGAATTTCTTTCCAGGCTTATTTTTCAGCGTTGCACTGACATCCAGCCGGTGGTAGGAGGGAAGCCGGTAATTATTTCTCTGGCCTCCGTAATCCTCCACAATATCGCCGTTGGAAAGCACAAATAAGCGCTGTGGGAAGGTGTTCAGATTACCTGTCGCATACACCCAGGTGGCACCCAGAGTCCATCGTTTCCCGGCTTCAAACGTCAAAACGACCGATATATCATGCCTGCGGTCGAAGTGGGCATAGTAGGTTTTCCCGAGGTTCAGATCCGGGAAATTTCTTTTGGTCCAGGCAAGAGTATATCCGATCCAGCCACCGAATTTCCCTTTCGATTTTTTGAGAAATAGTTCTGTACCGTAACTCCAGCCTTTTCCGAAGACAAAATTATTATCCACGTTATCGTTTACGGTATTTTCAGGAAGAAAGCCTTCCCGGTATTCTACCTGGTGTTTCATCTCCTTGTAATATACTTCCAGGGATGTCTCATAGGCGTTATCGAGGAAATTTCTGAAATATCCTGCGGCATATTGGATTCCGAACTGCGGTTTTACGCGGTCCGAACTTGGAATCCACAGGTCCGTAGGCAATGAAATAGCGGA
>JADZBN010000030.1 GCA_020852075.1 Bacteroidia bacterium | reverse complement strand
TCTGCATCAAAAACTTCTGATTTATACCTGAAGAGCCTTGCTTCCAGTTCACTTGCCGCAAATGTCATGATACCATCGCCTGTCATACCTTTAGGCGTGAGTTGAAGGTTCCCGTTCAGCAATGCCTGACTTTCATACATGACCAAATCGTCTTTTTTCTTTCTGATATACATTACATCATTGGGTGGTTCCCAGTGAACATACACCGATTGGGCAGTCACTGAGGGAAATTCGATTCCTGCAAGGGTTTCCCTCCTGTTCGTAAATGAATTTACATCCGAATTCATGGAATCCGGTAAGAAGAGAAAATCATCTGAATGTGAAACGGAAGTCAGGTAATCCAATACTCCTTTTCCGTGAAGACCTTCATTACTGAGGTGTACGGTTTGGGTAAACTTGCCCTTTCCGCCATAGGCAGGCCACCCCGCATCACTGGTTTGCCTGACAAGACCAAGGGAAAGATCTCCCTGGAGCTTAAGTGAATCACGGAAGTCAGGAAAAATTCCCGCAGAAATAAATTCCCCGCTGAATCCAAGCCCTGCTCGTGAAAAATTATCAAGTGAATCAATGGTGAATGGATCAAGGTGAAAATAAAACCTGTCCCTGTCATAAACACCCTGCTGAATCCAGTCTTTGTCGTAATATACATAGGAATCCTTCTTTGAATTGAAAACAGGATATTGCGGATAGTCGTGCAGGCCGGATTTATTACCCTGATAGTCAATTAACAAATCACCGTTTATGTTTTCAAGAACACTTCTGACCGCAACCAGGCGACGGTTTCCGTACTGATCCACATCTGAAGGTTCATCGCTCTCGACTTTGAGCCGCAGGGAGTCAACATTATCAAGATTAATTTTGAAATTCTGATAATCAAAGCTGAATTGCTTTCCGAAAAAATCAAACCTCCCTGCTTTTACCCGGCCGGCAAAGGTAAAATCACGGTTCTTCTGTAAATGGATTTCCTGGTTTGCCGGAAAAATCACCACATTCTGCGAATCGCTGAGTATTATCGGCGCCATACCTCTCAGTGTAAACTCAAAATTAAGCAGGTTCAGGCTGGCATTGGGTAATTGCGATATGACAGATTCAAAGCGTATTACGTCATAATCCGTCTTGCCGGAATTTGCAAGCAGGTAATAACCCAGCCGGTCTTTAATTACTGCCCTGTCGTTTTTACTGTCATATGCTACAAATCCCTGATTGGAAAAATCTATGAGCATCATCCGCACTTCCGGGGGAGGCAGCCGCATGTCCTTTGCAAGGTCTTCGGTATAAATCACCTCAGTACCATGGGATTTCGCATACTGTTGGATCCGGAAAAAGGGATGCACCTCACTGAGTCCCTGAAGTTTCAGAAAACGCTGCCGCCGGAAATAATTTGATGACTCACAGGTAGCCTGACTTTCGCCCTCCCCACTGATCATCTTCATATTGATTATTGGCTCATCAATTTTCCAGTAAAGAGCATCAAAATACATGTCCACCTGATGGAACGAATCAAAATACGGACTTTTTGAATTGCCCACGTCTCCCCTTATCAATGCCAGTTCGCGTTCCTTCACAATATATTTAAAGCTGACACCCGGATGATATATGGAGTCTCCTTCAAAATATATTGTAACCGAGGCGTCATCAGAGGTAATTTTATCCTTACGGATAACAAATCCGGTACTTCTTGCTACCAGAAATACTTTTTGGTTTCTGTAAAAGAAAAGGTTTGCTTCACCATCAGCGGTACCACTGCCGATCATTTTGTTGCCAATCATTGAAAAGCCGCCGTTGTAATCAATATCGGGAACAATATTCCTGATGGTCAGGCCGCTGGTATAAGAAACAAATCTCGGATAGGTGGCATTTTCCACCGTAACATTCGCAAGAATTTTATCCGTATAGGTTCCCTGCAGGGAATTTTTGAAATAGGTGGTATTGAAAAAAGTAACCGAATCGGCAGTGAAGTCACTCCCGGTAATGTCAATGGTGTAATGGTTCAGGTCAGCGTGAACCACACCCGGATCCCAGCCGGCCCTGGCCCAGTTCACTTTTCCGCCGGTTCCTGTAAAAATCTGACGCGTAGGATAGAGCACACCTTTGGTATTAAAAATTACTGATGAATCTCCTTTGGCAGAACAAATCAGGTTGAGTGAAGGAAATACAATCCGTGGAAGGCTGTCAAATTCAAAGGTATAATTGTCGTTATTACTGTGCCAGTTGGTGGAGGCTGATTCATATATTGTATTGTCACGGAATAAATTATTACATGTTATAATATATGCCGCAAAATTTTTTGATGGCATAAGAAGCAACTGGTCCAGGCTCGCCTGCCAGGCAGTAAAACCTGAAACCGGCTGTTTGCTGTTGGCAAAACTGATCAGAGTCACGAGGTAATTCCTGAAATCAGGAAAGGCTTTCATACGCTTCCGCAACATCGCATTGGATGTTTTATAGATTGACTGTTGCTGCTCAGGTGAAAATTTTCCGCCGTTCCATAATGGCAGGAAGTCCTCCATGAGTTTCTCACCCTGCTTTTTATCGGTCTCGACCAGAAAATCTTTCATCTCACGGATAAACGCAACCGGGTCGGAAGAAAAATTTTTAATCCCCTGGCCGGAAACAGGACAAAGAGCTGCAAGGAGCAAAATAATCAATAGCAGCTGTCTCCATTTTAATTTTTTCATTGTATTAAAATAACGAATCAATCGGGTTGTCTATTACTGTATGTCACGCACATCCAGTTTTCTCTTGTACCGGTTTTCACAGGGATGAGATGAAACCGTGATGCTGCATCTTCAATTAATTTCTCATCCTCCGAAAGAAATCCGCTGACGAGTAAACTGCCGCCCTGTACAAGAGCGGACGCATAGGAAGGTATATCCTGTAACAATATATTCCGGTTTATATTGGCAAGAATGATATCAAAAGACTTTCCCATACAGAATGTGGCATCGCCCTTAATCACCTGGAAAGGTGTAATCGAATTGATCTCCTGATTTTCCCTGCAATTCAGCACAGCCCGTTCATCATGATCCACGCCAACTACTTCACGCGCTCCGAGTTTCATTGCAAGGATACCAAGAATTCCGCTTCCACAACCCATATCCAGTACCGATTTACCCGAAACATTCAGTTCAGAAAGATGAATGCACATCAGACTGGTTGTTGCATGATGGCCTGTTCCAAAGGACATTTTAGGCTCAATGACTATTTCAATCTCCGCCTGGCTGATTTCCGGATGAAATGGAGCCCTGACGAAAATCCTGTCGCCTACCCAGACCGGACTGAAATTCTTTTCCCATTCCAGATTCCAGTTCTGATCAGGAATCATTGCAGATGTAAAGGATACATCTGCCAATCCCGGAATGGAGGAAAGCGTATCCGTTAGCCGGATTTCATCAAAGGATTCAGCAGGAATATAGGCAGCAATTCCCTGACCGTTTTCCTCAAATCCCTCATACCCCAGGCCTGATAAAAAGGCAACCAGGACATCTGTTGATTCAGGAGCGGCAATAAAAGAAACACCGATGTAATCCATGCCGTTTTTTACATTATACTAACGGGAACATGCCGTTTCCATGGCCCTGCAAATTGTTAAAAACTCCGTTGCCCGGAGTGAAGAACCACCAACAAGACCGCCGTCAATATCTTCACAGGAAAATAATTCCGTGGCGTTATCCGGCTTAAGGCTGCCGCCATAAAGAATGGACGTGCCGGAGGAAACATCATCCGAAAAAATTTCCGAAAGCAGGTTGCGGATGAAACGGTGCATTTCTCCGGCCTGCTTCGTAGTTGCATTTATTCCGGTTCCGATAGCCCATACGGGTTCATAGGCAATTACCACAGACTTCATGTTTTCAACGGACAAATGTCCAAGAGAATTGCGGATTTGTCCTGTAATGACATCAAAATGCTTCCCTGAGTTTCTGTCTTCCAAAGTTTCGCCACAGCAAAACAGGGGTGACATCCTGTGTTCCAAAATCCTGTCAACCTTCCGGGAAATCACCTCCGGAATATCCCCGTAATATTTCCGGCGTTCCGAATGGCCGGTAATGACAAACTCAACTCCCACCGAAGCCAGCATATATGCGGAAACTTCGCCGGTATAAGCGCCATTGTTGTGTTCTGAACAATTCTGCGCAGCTACGGAAATCAGCGGATGACGCTGAATGCCGTTCAGCACCTCATGGATATAGGGAAAAGGCGGTGCAATAAGGACCTCCAGGCCGCCTGAATCGTCCAGGCCATGCAGGAAGGCGTCCGTCAGAGCCATTGCTTCAGCAAAACTCAGGTGCATCTTCCAGTTGGCAGCTACAATTTTCTTTCTCATAAAATCCTATTTGTGCAGCGAAATTCGGTAAAAACCCCTGAGTTATCAAACGATCAGTTTCAGGATGCTATTCAAGGCGGATTCTCGGGTCTATCAATCCGTTTATCAGATCCGACAGAATGTTTAGCAGAATAAAAACAAGACTGATACACAAAACAATTCCCATCACAACTGGCAGGTCATAATTATCCAGCGCCGTAACGGTCAACTTGCCGATTCCGTTCCATCCGAAAATAAACTCTACAAATACTGCTCCTGCAAGCAGGGATCCAAGCCATCCGCTGATGGCGGTGATGACAGGATTTAACGAATTCCTGAAGGCATGTTTCATCACAATTATTTTTCCGGGTATTCCCTTGGCCCTGGCGGTCCGGATAAAATCCTGGGATAATACCTCCAGCATGGAATTTCTCATAAGCTGGGTAATAATTGCCAGCGGCCGGAGGCCAAGTACAATGGCCGGCAGTATGAGATTTTTCCAGGCAATGTAATCACCCCTGAAAGGATCGGTTTCAATTAAACTGCCTGTCATATTTAGTCCCGTTACGGAACTGAAGACATAACCAAATAACCAGGCAAAAATAATCGAAGCAAAAAATGAAGGCAATGCAACTCCCGAAACTGAAATGGCAAGGCAAAAGCGGTCTGCCAGGGAATCTTTGTGAAGAGCAGAAATAATTCCCAATACGATTCCTATTCCGACGGAAATCAGCATGGCAGAAAGAGCCAGCATTCCTGTTTCAGGAAACTTCTCAAACAGTAATTCACTGACTTCTTTTTTGCTTTGATAGGATCTTCTCAGATAGGGCGCTTTCAGAACCAACACCTTGTCCTGCATCAGATTAACCAATGAAACAGTATGCCGGTACTTTCCCGGGTCAAGAAAAAAAGCACTGGATGAACGGGTGGAATGAATGGAAAGGGGTGACAAATCATTCAGGTAGAGTAATAACCTGATACCTGCAGACCTGTCCAGGCCCAGATCCCTGTTGATTGCAACTACAGAAGCACTGTCCGAGCGCTGCCCAAGCATCATCCTTGCAGGATCGGCCGGAAGGATATTGAACAGTATAAATACAATGGCAATCACACCGGCCATTACCAATAATCCGTTCCAACACCGTCTGAAAAGAAATGCTACCATGGCAGAAAGTCCTCAGGGCATAATTACTGAATTATATCATTTTAATTTCTGGCTGGCTTTAAGGAATAGGAACAACTTTTCCAACAAAGTCAGATCAGGAAATATATTGCGGCGTTTTTGATACAGATAAAAAACCCTTTATTTCCATTAAATTCTGAAATCCCTCGCCTTTAAAATATGAAAAATTGCACTACATTTGAAAACCTTGTACTAACCACGGGTTCCAATAGCCCGACATACATTTATTGTTTCATGCAACACTTCTACACCAGGCTTTTTCTTGCTCTGGTAATTCTCATTACAACAGGAAAAACCGTAAGCGGCCAGGTTCAGGCCAGTTTTACCTCCAGCATCACCTCGGGTTGTGCACCACTGAACAATGTTAGTTTTACCAGTACCTCAACCGGCAACCCCACCTCCTTTTTGTGGAGGTTCGGAAACGGGAATACCTCAACGCAGAATCCTGCGAGTGCTTCCTATGCCACGCCAGGGACTTATACCGTTACCCTGATTGTGTCAAACAGTTCTTCTACCGATTCGGTTGTCGCCGTGAATTACATTACGGTTTTCGAAAACCCTGCAGCCTCTTTTACCATTTCACCGGATTCGGTATGCGAAGGGCATCCGGTCACCTTCACCAGCACTTCAACACCGGGCGATGCACCTATTACCCGGTACGGATGGACCTTTAACGACGGAAGCCCTACGGATACCTCCGGTTCGCAGGTCAGTCATATTTATCAGACTCCAAGTCCGGTAGCCTATACACCGGTACTCATAATTACGGACGGTAACGGATGCCAGGCATCCGTAAACGGCAGCATTTATGTATTCCAGAATCCTGTTGCCATGTTCACACCCAGCCAGAGTTCTTCCTGCACGGCCCCGCTCACCGTAACCTTCAACAACAGTTCAACAGGTATTCCATCGTATAACTGGAATTTCGGAGATCCTTCCAGCGGTGCAAACAATACCTCCACCGGTGTAACTCCCACCCACACTTTCAATGCACCCGGCGATTATACGGTGACACTCACTGCAGGTGTACCGGACTGCGACAGTACCTATTCGGTAATCATTTCCATCCGTCAGGCCAATGCTGATTTTTCGGCAGAGGATACGGTCTGTCTTTTTGCACCTGTTACCTTAACCAACACCAGCGCACCTTCATCCGCCAACTGGCAATGGAATTTTGACGACCCGGCTTCCGGGACTGCAAATACCAGCACTCTTGCCAGTCCCGTTCATTATTTTTCAACTCCGGGAATGCATCAGGTCAGTCTGAACATGACCGTGAACGGAACCTGTACGGACAATGTCACCCATCCGGTATATGTACGTCAACAACCGGTTGCAAATTTCGGTGCTCCCTCCTTTTCGGGTTGCAGTGTTCCTTTTACTGTGAATCTGCATGATTCGACGACAGGTGCTGCCGCCTGGCACTGGAATTTTGGTGATCCGGGAAGCGGCAGCCAGGATTCTTCCTCACTGCAACATCCAACACATACATACACGGCTTTTGGATATTATTATTTGCAATTGTATGTAACTGATATTTTTGGTTGTACCGATACCGCGATACATCCGTTAAATCTGGAACAACCACAGGCTAACTTCACCCAGCAGGATTCGGGTTGCATACCCTTAAATATCACTTTTACAAATACCAGTGTCAGCAATGCGGATCCGATTGCATCCTATTCCTGGAATTTCGGAGATCCCGGAAGCGGCAGCAATACTTCTTCCAGCCAAAACCCCGGCCATACGTATAATACTACCGGTGTATTTGATGTTACACTCATCATCACTACCCAAACAGGCTGCAGGGATACTACCACCTATCCGGGCTTTATTCGGGCCGGCAGGACGCCCACAGCCAATTTCAGTTTCACACCCAATACACTTTGTTATCAGGATCCGGTTCAGTTCACAGACCTGTCAACTCCTGCCGACAGTATTACCGGCTGGCAATGGTCATTTGGTGATGGTGGAGGCGCCCAGACCCAGAATCCGGAACATCCCTATGTGGATACAGCCATTGCGGATCCGTTTGATGTGCAACTGATCGTCTATTACTATGGATGCCCCGATACGATGGTACAGTCGGATATTATTACGGTGAATCCTCCCATTCCCCATTTCCAGCCCGCTTTTGATTGCAATAATCCTTTTAATGTGGTCTTTAACAATACAACAGTAACCGCCGGAACAACCCTTTATACCTGGAATTTTGGTGACGGCAGTCCTAACGATACTTCCGGCAACCCGGCACATACCTATGCCGCCAGGGGTTCTTACAATGTAACACTCACCGCAGAGAATACAACCTATGGCTGCACACGCGATACTACCTATTACAATATCCAGATCACAGATCCTGTTGTTTCACTGCTGTCGGATACCACCCAGGGATGCTTCCCTCTGACCGTTCATTTTACGGGCAGCGGATCACAGGATGCCAGCCTGTATGAATGGCATTTCGGGGAAGGCATTCCTAACGTCCTTGATACTTCCCGTGCAGCAGATACTCTCCATACCTACAACCGGCCGGGATTTTACACCGCACAACTCATGATTCAGGATGTGCACGGCTGCAGAGACAGCAGTACAAAAGTTATTCATGTACTGGGACCGACTGCCGGCTTCATCGCCACTCCCTTTTCCGGTTGTGCTCCGCTGAATGTATCTTTTACAGATACCAGTAACACTGAAGGGAGTAATTTGGTTCAATGGGTCTGGAACTACGGGCCCGGGCAGGGACCTTCGGATACGACATCCACCGGAACAACTTCACACAATTACCTCCTGCCGGGAAATTACACGATCATCCTTACGGTAACAGACGGAAATGGCTGCTCCGGCGCCTCTACCCAGGTGAATTATATTCAGCCCACACTTCCTCAGCCTGTTTTTGTAAACCTTGACAGTTTTGTTTGTCCGGGTTCTCC
>JADZBN010000029.1 GCA_020852075.1 Bacteroidia bacterium | reverse complement strand
TTTCAGAACCTGCTGCCATAACAGGGTGGCTTCCCTGCTCATCCGGAGACATTCACGGAACGCATCTATATCAAATTTTTTTCCACTCGCCTTCTCACAAGCCGGAATGATTTTTTTGTGCTGTTCGACTACCAGGTTTATTTCTTCCCGGCCCACCTCATCCAAATGCCTGGGAGAATGAATCCCTGCAATGGGGCAATTAAATTCCGCAGCGAAGAAATTGAACCAATCCTGCACCTCGCGGCATTGATTGGTATTGTACACGATCAGGTCCGGACGGGGAATTCCCTTCAGGCCGTACTGCCGGCCAAGCGGGGTGGTTTTATTCAGGTATGCCCCAATATCACTGGTGGTATAGGAACATACGTGTCCTGAATAACCCACTTTAATGGCAGCCGGTATGGCCTCTGTCGCCAGTCTTGATGCACCGAGAAGTGCGCCGTGATTTTCGGGGAAATACACTTCAAATCCGAAGGAACGCAGTAATTCGGCAGGTCCCACGCTGGTACACCACGCAACTTTCCGGTTCCCGTTTTCCAGGGAAAGGAAATATTCTTTCATAATGGCCTTCAGTGTGCCGGTAGCTGCAATTTCATACATGATCAGGCATCCGTTTTAATCCTGTGAACATTATTTTCTGTATTCAACCTGATGAGATATACCTCTTCACTCCGTGATTCTTCAGAATCATACATATTCTCGATCTGTACTTTATATGCCTCCATGACTTTATTGGGGATTATCTTCATGGAAGGGGTCAGCGTGTTGCCTTCAATGCTCAGTTCATCATCAATAATCATGGCATATTTTATCTTGGCAAATTTCTGCCCAAGACTGCAGTTGGCATCATGCAGGCAACCTTGCAGGCATTTCCCGAGTTCATTCACGCTGCGGGGACAGAAACATCCTTCTTCCGGAGTAATTTCATAACTGGGTTTGTCCAGTGCCTTCTTATTTGGGAAAAGAATAGCAACGGGAAATTCCCTCCCGCCGCCTACTACCAGCGCGTGCATTATGTAATGGCATTTTGACTGGATAAGGTTTTCCATCTCTCCGGGAATAACCTTTTCGCCATTGGTAAGCTTGAATATCCTGTCCTTTCTTGAAATGAGCTTTAGTCCGTTTTCCGTAAGCGCACCCACATCTCCGGTTCTGTACCAGCCATCTTCGGTAAAAATATCCCTGTTTGCCTCATCGTTTTTGTAATAGCCGCACATGACATTGGGCCCTTTAACCTGAATCTCACCATCGTCATCCAGCCGGATACCCACTCCCGGGATGGGTTTACCGACAAGACCATTTTCGCGTTTCAGGTTCGGATCCGTGAGCGTACAACAGGGTGCAGTTTCCGTCAGCCCCCAGCCTTCTATGACAGGAATATTCCTCTTTTCAAACTCCTGCGATATTTTGGACGGCAATGAAGCGGCTGCGGTAAAAACAAACTTCAACCCCGAATGAAAGAATTCTGCCCACGCATCGCTATCTGCTTTGGTCAGTTCAACCAGTGACTGATATACTTTTGGAACGGAAAAAAAGATGGTGGGCTTTACCTGTTTCCAGTTTTCAAGTAATTCGACAGGGTCCTTTCCAAAGCCTGATTCAAGGAAGATGGTAGCCCCGTTATACAAAGCATTAAATCTTTCGAAAATTCCGCCAAAGCTGTGATGCCAGGGAAGGTAGGAAAGGAAACGATCGTCTGAATTCAGATGAAAGGAAGAAGACCAAAGTAATTCAAGGGCTTTTTGCTGTGACAATATGTTCCGGTGACTCAACTGGACACACTTGGGCACCCCCATGGTTCCTGATGTGTACATATTCAGGCAGATGGTGTCCGGAGAAGCACCTGTTTGTAATTCAACTGTGGATACTTTTTTGTCCCGGATCCGTGAGAACGGTATCAGATTGCTGAAGCGCTGGTCTTCCACATCGTCAAAAACAATTACCTGCTTCAGATCCAATTCCGGATGAATGCGGCTCAATTGCAGTGTGCCAGCAGCCGCCAGAAATCTGGCATCGGAATGGCGTATGATGAGTTCTGCGGTTTCTTTATGGAAATAGGCAAAAATCGGAACGCTGATTCCTCCGCAGGCCATCAGCGCCATTTCCAGTTCAAGCATTTCCATCCGGTTGGGTGAAAAAACAATCATTTTATCCCCTGGTCGGAAGCCAAGTTCCGCAAGGTTACCGGCAATATTTTTAACCGATGAAATAAACTCTCCCCAGGTTTTTCCCCGGTAAGTTCCGTTTCTTTTTTCACAAAAGATCAAGCGGTCCCTGTAACATTCCGCATTCCGGATCAACAGCGAAGCGATGTTTGGAATAACATCTCCGAGGGGCAGATTGGATTCCAGGGTTCTCATTGCATGGATCTTTTTTTGATATTCTATAAGAAAACTGCCCGGCAGAATTCAACAGCCTTCAGGCAGGAACATTTTCTCCGGTCAAATGGAAACAGCTTTTTTTTCCAGTAATTTAAAATGCCTGTAACCACCCCATAATGCCGCTCCCATCGCGCCGGCATAAATGGCGTCCGGATGCGTGCTGATAATGAATTTTTTTCCGGTTTCAACAAGTTGTTCATCCAGGGCCTGTGCCATACCTTTATTCAGGGCCATACCGCCCGAAAGGAAGATCGGGGATTCCGCTTTCAGGGAACTCAGCAGTTTAATAATACGGTTGGCTATGGAGATATGAATACCCTTGATGATATCAGGCGTCTGAATGCCGCGTGACACCATGTTGATCACATCTGTTTCTGCGAGCACTGCACAAATTCCTGATGAAACTTCCGGCTGGCTGGATGTCAGCGATACATCTCCCACTTCCTCTATGGACAATCCAAGGTATCTGGAAATATTTTCGACAAACTGACCGGATCCGGATGCACATTGCCCCGTCATTTTATAGTCCACAACTTTTGAATCCTGCGAAATTTTTATGGCCCTGACATACAGGGCGCCCATATCCACGACCGTCCTCGATTCGGGAGCCATGAAATTCGCGCCTCTCGAATGTGTGGTCATCCCGTAGAAGTGTCCTCTCTTCCTCCTGACAAGATCGCCTTCGCCTGTAGAGGCGAGGTATGCCACATCTTCAAAATCCATCCCGTGTTTATCAAGCATCGAGCGGATCATTTCGTCGGCTACCTGTGTGGGGTTACGCTTCCGTATTTTCTCCGTATGCTTGTCAAGAAGCACAGGCTTGTCACTATAATCCATAAGGACAAGCTTGATAAAATTACTTCCCACATCAATACCCATGGTTTTTACCGTGCTACTGTCTGATGATCCGTGTGATTGCTTGCCGGAATTCTCTGATTTCATATCTTGAAGTTTAGGCGACGCTTTTCCTGGACTTGGCAGTGGGCAGTTCAGTCTTGAAATTTCTTCTTGCAAACATGGCACCACCCAGTGCTCCCATGAAAATCGAATCTGTATGAATATTTATTTTTATTTTATCCCCGTAGTTTTCCCGTACCAACTGGCTGAGGTATTTAATTACCGCAGGATTCCGTGCCACGCCGCCGGTAAAGGTAAATTCATTAAATACCCCGCCTGAGCGTGCAATCAGCGACATCGCCCGCATGATAATGGCCTTATGAAGACCACCGAGAATGTCTTCTCTTTTTTCTCCAAGATTGGTGAGTTCCCTCAATTCGGCGCCGGCAAACACCGTACAGGTGGAACAAATGGTTACGTCCTTTTCCGCCTTTAGTGCCATCGGGCCCAGTTCATTCAGGGATATACTCATTTCATCTGCTATGTACCCCAGGTAGCGGCCGCAACCTGCTGCACACCGGTCGTTCATCTGAAAACTGGTAACCAGCCCGTAGCTATCCACCTGGATGGCCTTTGTATCCTGGCCACCGATATCAAGGACGGTACGGGTATTTGGAAATACTGCGTGCGCTCCGAATGCATGGCACAATATTTCCGAACGGATACAATCCTCAGGAAACGGAAGCAGCGCCCGGCCATAGCCGGTACCGGTCATATTTGAAATATTAAATTCCATTTGTGCAATCTCATCTATATGCGATTGCAGGCTTTCGGCAACGTGTTCAAAACTGCCCTTCAACTGATTGATTTCCGAATCAAAATGGAGGCTGCTGTTATCGTCCGTAGTATCCGGCAGGTTGCCGTATTTTACCTTCAATTCATCCATGGCACGGTGTACAAGCTCCCTGAAGTCAAACTGAATGCGGACGTTCTCCGCCGGGCTGATGCTTTTATCCCACACCGTCATGAGCGGTTCGAAGAGGTGTTTGTCAAGCTTGTTCACCTCTTCATTGTATTTTTCGGAAACGATATCACGGAAAAACTGGTTCTTTGCTCCCAGGTTATTGTACAGGTAATCGTGTTTTATCCTGGGTTTAAAAGCCCTCCTGATGGTCCTCAGGTGCTGCAGGATCTCCGTACGCTGCTGTTCATCCCTGAAATAGGTGTCACAGGTTTTAAGTAATTCTTCTCCGAGCTGATCAAGCCGCACCTTAAACTGTTCGTACTGAAATACACTTTCCAGGTCAGAAATATATTTCCGGTATGCCGGTTTATTGTCAAAATCTGTTTCCAGTTTCCTTCTCAGAACGGAAAACCGGGCATTGTAAAGTGCTTCATCACGGGTAATATCGGCAGCCACTCCATAATTTGCCCTGGTATTGGTTATTCCACGGCCGATTATTTCATCATTTTCATTAATGATTACGGCTTTTGACGTTGTAGAACCGAGGTCAACACCCAGATAGAATTTGTTCATAGTTGTTCAGTTATGCGATTACGCCTTCCTGGCGGAGAATAATTTTTCTTTGTTCCAGCATCTGGAAATAAGATTCCAGCCTGTTCTTGATATTTGCATAGGAGAAATACCGGGGATCCACCAGGTCGCTTTCAAGAAATCCCACCGGTACCCCTGAGCGCTGTTCAATTTCCCGCATGATCATCAGTTGTCCTGCAGAAAAAGAATTGCATGATTTGATGGAATTAATCAGGAAGCCGTCCGCCTTGTATTCCTTCACATATTTTTCAAGCAGTCCCACGCGCTGCGGCAAATTCATGTTGGTATAGCAACCCATGCAATAGCGCGACAGGGATTCGAGCGGTTCCTTAGGATCATGACGAAACCCCAGGTCGTACACCCCACCCACCTTTGTATAACTGGATGCCACGATAACCGCACCCATATCATAAAAAATTTTCCAGAACTCACGGAAATTCGTCCAGTTGGGAGGCCCCTCCATAACCAGCCTGTACTTTTGTTCTTTTAATTCACCTTCCGGTGTTACCGGACCCAGGCCACGCCTCATCCGCTCCTGAACTTCTTCCCATAGTTCATGGTAATAATTCACGGCTTCGGCGGTACCCCGGAAAGCGGTAAAGATGGGGCCTATATAATATACTCCGGCAAAATAGGCATCAATCGGAGTAGGGACATTTTTCGCACTCTCTAATACTTTTACCAGCAAATCCTCAGCTCTGGCGGAATTTTCCAGCATCCCCGACAACCGTTGGGGATCAAATTTCTTTCCCGAAACCTGTTCCATCTTGGGAATCACCTCTTCCTTCAATTGCTTCACCATATAATCCACCTGTTCCTGCGCTATCTTGCCTTCCTCCTGATAGGGCGTATGCAACATGGCAACCGGAACACCGGGGTACAGACGTTCCAGGTTTTCGAACCATTTCATGAACGTGAAGCAACCCGTATAGCTCAGCAGTAAAAGATCCGGTGAGGGTAATTTCTCTCCTGTCGGACCTATGTTTCCGTTTAGCATCATGCCGATATCACACTTGACATAGGTACAGACATCTTCGGAAAAACCCATTTTTTCTGCATCCTTGATATAGTCTGCAGATTTTTTCCGCATTCCGCTTTGCAGGGCGTTAATCTCCGGATACACCGGCAGCATATCGAACGAGAGAATGAGTTCGGTCAGGTTACCGGGTACAAATGTGTACACCACTTTTTTGCCTGTTTCATTGGCCTGGCTCAGATCATGAAACTGTTTTGCAAGCATCTCCTTCTGGAGGTTCATGCTTTTTTCTTTGATAGCGTCTTTAAGGTCTGCCATGGTGTAGGATGTTTTGGTTTATACCCAGAGTTTAATGGAATCAGAAAATGTGCCTGCCTGTTCTTTTATCACCTTGAACTGGCCGGTATTTTCGTGGTATTGAAAATTTATATGCGGAATGCCTGAATCATCACATTCTTTCTGCATCAACGGCCTGTCGAGCAGAGCCGGATCGCAAAAACTTGCGGCGGAAAATATCACACCGTCGGCATTTCTGCTTTTGACCAGTTCAACAAGGCGTTTCCCTTTGGGATTACCCACATCATAATAGGCTGATGAAAATGTGCTTTGATTCAGATAGGCATCGCAAAGCGCCTCCAGCGGATCTTTACTTGTATTATTAATTTTTCCCTGAATCCATCGGGATCCCAGCATGAAATCATCGTCAACAATATAACAGCCTGCCATCTCAATGGATTTTATAAGTCCTGTAGGGGGTTGTTCACAAAAAGAGCCCGTGATGACTACGCGGATGTTGTCCATCGGTTCGCCCCGTTCCTCCCCAATCAGATCCACCACCTCCTCCAGCATGGCATTATGCTCCTCAACAGGTATGGTAATACCTGCACGCAGGATATAATAGGTATCGAGGCCTGACAACCTCCAGGGGTATTCCTGCCTGATCGAATAAATCATTTCTATTAATTCACGGTTCCGGTTGTACAACCCGATGGCATGATTCAGCTTTTCAACATTTGCCTCCTGTCCGTTGATGGCACGGATATCAGCAAGGATTTTTTCCATTTCCTGGCGATAAAATATTCCGCCAATAGCCGGATCGAAATTCTGCGGATAATCAAAATAGCGCTGGAATTTTCCTTTGGAAGACAATTTAAACATCCCCGACAGGTTGCGTATGCAATCGCATATTGCCGGAAACAGAAACCCATCCATATCATTCAGGTTATCGTCGAGTGCCATCTCAATGATTCCGCGCGGAAGGTGACAGATGTACGACTGATAATAGGCATCTCCCTTTATAATCTGTTTTCTGTCTCCGGCACCCATGATGCCCACCGGCAACCCGTTGGAGGCATGAATGATTTCACGCGGGACATAGATGGGAAGGTAGCCCACCAGGACGCGATGATCACCCGATTGCTTCCATGCTCTTGCCGCAGTAAAGTGGAGATCGAATGCAAGCGTTTCCGCTTTTTTCACAATTTCAGTGAGACGATCCATACATTATTTTTTAAAAAATACGAAAACACATCTTTTACTATGCATTACAGTAATGAGTTAAAAGTAAATTCATGAAAATTGACCAACAATGATAATAGTCATTTAAAAAAGTATGTTTCAACATTTAAAATTCTCAAAATGCCCTTTCTATCAGTTTCTCCAAAAAAACAATTGCAGGAATTATCAAAAGAGATTTTTTACCTGGTTTTATCGGATTGACTTTATTTACCGATTCATCATTAGCGTACAATACAATTCCATATCAGAAAATAAAGGATGGTATCTGTCACACAAGCGGGGGATTTTATTTGGTCTTCAGCCCCTTTATGAACCAATCAGGTATAAAAATTGGAGCGTATCACGGGAGAGCAGGTATTCTGGCTCATTTTTTAAGAAAAAATAGTTTTGTCAGGTGATACGTGAGGCGGAGTTCAAATTTCTATTCTCCTGTATCCATTAAAAATAATAAAACATATTTTTTTGTTTTAACGATTCATGCGGATCCGGATTCAGAAAATGATCCGGGCGGACTACCATTTTGTAGTGGTAGGGAAAATTAGGACAGAAAAAACAATAGTCCTAAATTTCACAAACCATGAAAAAATCGAGAAGAACATTTAATGCTTCCTTCAAAGCGAAGGTAGTAATCGAAGCGTTGAAAGAGCG